>DASZMZ010000305.1:0-9778 GCA_035551455.1 Candidatus Sulfopaludibacter sp. | reverse complement strand
TCACTCTCAAAGAGACTGGTAACCAACAGAACAGAAAATGTATCAATTTTCCGCATTGGCGGGATTGGACGCACGGAACTCCCCCTGTAAGTTCCTTATACTTCACTTGCGGCCTATATAGGCTGGCAAAACACCGAGGGGGATAAGTCGATGCGAACCTTCCATGCACTTTCTGTAGCGGGCGGATTACTCCTGCTTACCACCACTGTTCCACGAAACCTGTATGCCATAACCGGCTGCAACAACGGCTATCTTTCCGGAACCTACAATGCGCAAGTCTCCAGCGCGGCGTTCTCCAACGTAATCTCCACGCTCAATAACAATGCCGGGCTGACTCTGGGACTCACTCCGAACATCGCGCCGGCCAGTGGTGGACTGGTGGCCAACGGAACCAGTCTTGTGGGTAACATGGCGGGGCTCGGCCGGTTCTATTTCGACGGTAACGGCGGGATTGTGGGATTGGCGAACTATACGCCGGTGCTGCGGGCGCTGGTGGGGTCGTACACCATCAACAACGATTGCACGATGACGATCAAGCTGAATTCCGGACAGGCTTACGGCGGAGTGGTGGTGAATCAGGGGCAGCAGGTGCTGTTTATCGAGACGGACAGCGCGGCGGCGGGACTTACGGGGACGCTTTCCAAGTCGATTAACTACTGCGCGCCTTTCACCGGACAGCAGAGCTTCGGCTTCACTTACTTCGGCGCGGATGCGATTCTGGCAGGGGCCTCCACGGGCAGTTCTTCGGCACAACAGTTCCTCACCTTCCAACCTTATTCAGCGGTCGGGACGGTGACGGTAGACGGGGCGGGAACTTTCACCATGACGGCTTTCAGCACGACGGGGAGCGGTGTGGCGCTGCAATCCAGCGGCGGCACTTACACGATGAACAGCGATTGCAGCCTGCGTCTCAACTTCGCCAGCAGCGCGACCGGCGATGCGACCGCGGGCGGCTTTCTGCCACCGCTGGGCTTCAGCGGCTTGCTTTCTTCCAACGGCAACGGAGCCGCGGGAGTATTGAGTGTGCAGAACTGGCAGGGCGGGTCGGCCAGCGGGACGGTGATTCCGCAGTAGGGGCTTCGGTGAGGCAGGCGAAAGCGCCTGCCCTACCTTTATTCCAGGGTTTCTTTGAGAATTTTGGCAGCCATGCCGGTGCGGTACTCGTGAAGTTTCTTGCGGAGGTCCGGCCGGCTGTTGGCCAGGATGGCGATTGCCAGAAGCGCCGCATTGCGGGCTCCGGGCACTCCGATGGCCAGCGTGCCGACCGGAATTCCGGCCGGCATCTGAACGGTGGAGAGCAGCGAATCCATGCCTTTCAAGGCGGCGCTTTCCATGGGGACGCCCAGCACGGGCAGGACGGTATGCGCGGCGCATACGCCTGCCAGGTGAGCGGCGCCGCCGGCGGCCGCGATGATCACTTCCATCCCTTTGCTTTCGGCGGACCCGACATATTCCGCCGTCTGCGTGGGAGTGCGATGCGCGGAAAGCACCCGGCACTGGTGAGGAATGCCGAACTGCGATAAGACTTCACCGGCCTGGCGCATCACTTCCCAGTCCGATTTGCTACCCATGATCACCGCTACCAGCGGCGCGTTGTCGGTCATAGATCGTTATTGTCCCTGTGCGAGAGTGAAGCCGGGCTGGCCGTCGAACGTGCGCAGCGCCTGCGTGGACGCGATTTCGATTCCCGCATCGGCAGCCTGTTTCGTCACCCCGATGCAGGCGGCCATAGTGGTGGTCCCTTCGGCGATGAAACGGCAGCGGAAGCTATCCGTACAGAACGTCTCGGCGCGGCCGGCCGGCCAGACTTTGACGCCGCGGTTATCGATCATCTGCAGGCTCAAGCCATCACCGGCGAATTTGCCCATCGCCGCCGCGAGATCGTTGGCATTGCGCGACGGCCAGTAGACAAACAGGTCGATTCCCTTCAACTCCATTTTAGTGGTGTCGGCGGTCATCTGGTGTGCGGCTGGAGACGCGTCGGAACCTTCGGGCCGCTTGGCGTAGGTGACAGGCTTCAGGCGGTTGGGTTTCTGACCGAGGCGGGCCACCACGGCGGCGGCGAATTCCTTGGTCCCGACCTTCTGCGTGCTCACGCCTTCGGTAAAGATATCGTAGGTGTGGATGCCGTCTTCAATGGTACGCAGCCAGGCATTGTGGACGCGTTCGGCGGCCTCGGGCTGATTGATATGGACCAGCATGAGGACCGCACCCAACAGGAGGCCGGACGGATTCGCCAGATTCTGACCGGCGCGCCGCGGAGCGGAACCGTGGATGGCTTCGAACATGGCGCACTTCTCGCCGATATTGGCGCTGCCCGCGAGTCCGACCGAGCCGGCAATCTGCGCCGCCACGTCGCTCAGGATGTCGCCGTAGAGATTCGGCATCACGATCACGTCGAAGGTCTCGGGCGTATCGGCCATTTTGGCGGCGCCGATGTCCACGATCCAGGCTTCATTCTGGATGTCGGGATATTCCTTGGCGATCTCGTCGAAGACTTTGTGGAACAGGCCGTCGGTCATCTTCATGATGTTGTCCTTCATGAAGCAGGTGACCTTTTTCCGATTGTGACGGCGGGCGTACTCGAAGGCGTAGCGGATGATCTTCTCGCTGCCGGGGCGGGAAATCAGCTTGATGCAGGAAGTGACTTCCGGCGTGAGTTGATACTCGATGCCGGCGTACAGATCTTCTTCGTTTTCACGGACGATCACCACGTCCATGTTCGGGTGCTTGGTGTCCACGAAGGGGTCGTAGCTGACGCAGGGACGCACGTTGGCGTACTGGCCCAGAGTCTTGCGGGTGGTGACGTTGAGACTCTTGAATCCCCCGCCCTGCGGCGTCGTGATCGGAGCCTTCAGAAAGACCTTTGTGCGCAGGAGCGAATCCCATGCGCCCGGTTCGATACCGGCGGAGTTGCCCCGCAGGTAGACCTTTTCGCCAATTTCAATGGTCTCGATCTCGAGAGCCGCGCCGGACGCTTCCAAAATCTGGAGCGTGGCGTTCATGATTTCCGGGCCGATGCCGTCACCGTGAGCAACGGTAATTGGGGTTTTAGCTGACATAGCGGAACAACCACGATATCGGAATGCTCTACAAGGTGCAAGAGGTCTGATATCGCGGATTCCCACATCCGGGTTGTGTTACCTTAAACGGTTTGCGGATGTTGGCAGGCGAAAGCTGCTGCGCTACTCAGCGGAGGATGGTGGTACGCTAAATGGCGCTTGCGCTGTCCTCAGTGCGCCGCGATTCTGGCCGACGATTCGTGGCTTTGCTCCCGTTGTGGATTTGTGGTTCACCCCGCGCATCCGGCAGTCCGCCTGGAATTCGCGGGCCATCCGCTCCAAGTGCTGGCCTGGATGGTGCTGGCCTGCATTTTGGGCATTCAAGTCTCGCTGCCCGCGGCGGTCCATTTCCGGCTGCTGAGCATTCAGAGAGGCTCGATTCTGGCCGTCGTTCTGGCCATCCCGGGAGTCTGGCTGTTCGAGGCAGCGTGCCGCTGGTTCTGCCGCAATCTGATATTCAGTGACGACAGCCGCGCCGATTTCTCAGGACGCGCCGGGGAGGTGGTTGTCTGGTGGATCGTGTGGGTGGTTGCCGGCCGAAACTGGCAAATCGGCGGCTGGACGGGCGGACTGCTCGAAGCGGCGCTGTTCTTTCTGGCGGCGTGGAGCAGCCTGCAGATTCTGCGCTGGTTTGTGCGGCACGTGGAACTGACGAGCGAGCGGCGATTCACCTTCATCGGGGGCTATGGGGAACTGCTGGGTTGGGAGGTCCTGCTGGCGATTTCCATGCTCTCCATCATTGGTTGGGCCTGGGTGCTGGCGGCGATGTATCGCTGGATGGCAGAGAGCACCGGGGATGGCAGCGACGCGCTCCAATTCCAGGGCAAGGGTCACGAAATTCTCTGGCGGATTCCGGCTGCGATTCTCTTCAGCATCCCCATTGTGACGATTCCGTGGGCGTGGCTTTGGTATGCACGCTGGCTGGTGGGGAAGACTACGATTGCGCTAGACCCCGCTGCAGGATAGTGCGAATGGACGCGGCGCCGGTGTCAAAGAGCGTGAGCTGATCGGGATTGGCGAAGAGCGATTCGAAATCGCGCGGGTCAAAGGCGCGTTCCAGCCGGGCGGCGAAGGTATCGCGGAGCAGGCGGGCGTAGTGCTCCACGTCGTAATCGCGACGATCGTGGGCCGGGTCCACGACGGCGCCGGAACCGCCGCGGGTGCGATACACGTGAACGCGGTCGCCGGCGCTCCAGTGGGTGCGGCCGGAAGACAGCAGCGCTTCGTAGGCGAGTTCGCGGCGGGTGTCGCGCGATTCGCGATACTCCTGCGGCGTCTTGGTGAGGCGGACGCGAGAGGAGACATCGAGCGAAGGCAATTCGCGGCGGCGGAGCGCGTCCAGGGTCGCCACATACGACTGGCGGACGGCCTCAACGTCGCCATTTAAGAGGAAGCCGATGGCTCTGCGCAGAAAGGCTTCGCCGTAGGGCTCAGCGCGGCTGGAACGGAAGGCTACACCGCGCAGTAGCAGCGCGCCATCGTACCCCAGCAGCGCGTAGTTCTTGGGTTCGTGGGACAGCATGGCGGCGTAGCGTCCCTCAAATTCCAGTTGGACCAGCGGCGGCAGCAGAGCGGCCACTTCGGAGACGGTGCGGCGCTCATCGGCCTCGGTCCAGCCGGCGGGCACGGCGAAATAGACGCCATCGGTATCGGCCTCCAGCAGGGTGACACCGCGGGCGGACAGTTCGCGACACATGAGACCGAGCGTCTCGCGGCCGCGGCGCGTCACTTCATTGGCGGCGTGGACATCGGCGAACCGCGTCAGGTCTCCTCCGGCGGCCAGATAACCGTAGGCCGAGTTGACCACCAGTTTCATGGCGGCGGAGAGGGCCTCCTGCGAATACCGCTCCGGCGAGCCTTTGGGCAGCAGACGGGCAGCCGCTTTGGCCGCCAGCCGCCTCTCCACCAGACGATCCACCAGCGCCAGCATGGCGCCCAAATGGTCGCGGGCCGGACCGATGCGGTAGGCGCGCATCAGGGATGGATACAGACTGGCGACGTCGGCCTTCACCACGCGATGGGCCACGCCGGTGGCGAACAGGTGGAGCGCCGCGCCGCTATGCGGAGTACCGTCGCCGTGTTGATGGGCGGGCAGCGCCGCACCGGCCCGCAGATACGCGCGCACCAGCAAGGGATCGATCACGCCGGTGGCTGCACCGGCATCGGCCAGGCGCTCATAGCGGCGAGGCGTCATCTGGGCCAGGGCGAAGGCCGCGCCGCCCAGCATGCGCGCCACACCGGCAACCTCCTCGACGTCCGAGGCGGCATAGCGGCGCACGCGCGCGGGATCGGTCTGGTACACGGTGTAGATCTGGCTGCCCTCGATCAGTTCGCGGTCGGGGCCGGCGATTCCCAGGTGGCGCGCCACGGCTTTGAGTCCGTGATTGGGAAGCTCGCGCGTGGCGAAATCATAGCGGAGGACGGCGTCGAGGGTGTCGATGAGTTCGCGACCCGGGGCGACGAAGCGGACGCGGCGATCGGCGTCGGAGGCGTGAGCGGAGCCCCGGCGGGCGGCGCGCTGACGCAATCCGGGCGGCCCGATGCGGCCGAGGGCCAAGGGCACACCGAGCGTGCGGGCGCGGCGATCCAGAAAGGGCAGGTCGAAGCCGTGGAGGTTGTGGTTCTCGATGACGTCGGGGTCGGCGGCCTGTATTTTGGCGACGAGTTGACGGATGAGGGCGGCCTCGGCGGCATCGGTATCGGCGCGCGCCTCGAGGAGTTCGGTGGCGCCGGAAGGGTCGCGCACGGCGATCATGAAGATGCGGTCGCGGCGCGCGTCGAGGCCGGTGGTTTCCAGGTCGAACTGCAGGCGGCGGAGGTCGTCAAACAGGAGGTCGCGGAAATAGGTGCGGCCGCTGGCTACCAGATATTGCTCTTCGGGCGGCAAGGCTAGGACGGCGCCCTTGCCCAGATCGCGAAGCTGCGAGACGGTGCGTCCCAAGCGGCGCGAGGCGGCGGCAAGTATGGCGGCGGAGAGACTCTTCGCGTCCTCGGCCGACACCAGGTAACGCAGCGCGCCGTGACCTTGGAGTTCGCGGCAGGCCACTCCGGCGGGCAGGTCATCGAGCCGGTCCAGCAGCAGCCAGGGGCGGAAGGTGTCGTCTTCGCGCAGCAGGTCGCCGGCTTCGGTACGGCGGAAGACGGTGGCGCGGCCGTCGGCGGAGGCCCAGACGGCGACAATGCGAGGTGTCGGATCCCAGCCCCAAAGCCACTCGTCCTCGGTGGTCATGCTGTTATTGTCCTCTGCAATCCCGCCGCGAGGTTCTGCATCGCACAAAATCGGGCAAGGTGGTCCACGGATTGCCGGACATCTGCGAGGAGGATTTTATGACAGCAATGCGTTTCGCAGTGGCGGGTTTGATGGCGGGCAGTCTGTTGATGTGGGGCCAGGACGCCAATCGCGATGTGGTGATGGCGAAAACCGATGTGGGCGGGATTGTGGACCGCTTACAGAAGGCCAGCGGCCAATTTAAGGAGGACTTCGATAAGGCCGTGGAACACAGCATGATCGATGGCACCAGGCTGGAGGCCAACGCCAAGCACCGGGCGGACGATCTGCACGATGCCGCCAACAAGCTGGGCGATGTGTACCACGATAAGAAAGACAAGAATAATCCGGCGGTCAAAGACCAGGTGGATAAGACCATCGCGACGGCCAGCGAACTGAATCGCGTGATGACGGCCCACCGGTTTACCGACAAACTGCAGCGCGATTGGGACCTGCTTCGTTCCGACCTGAACGCGCTGGCGGCCATGTACAATCTTTCGCCGCTGGAAGGTTCGTCGGGACGGTAGCGCCGTCAGTTATTCAGCATGTTGTAGAGGCGTGACGGGATCGAGGAAGCGCCAGAACAGGATTCCCGCGAGATAGATGCCGGCGGAGACGTAGAAGGTCACGTTCCAATTGTTGCCGGTCCATTTCAGCAGATAGCCAATGGCAAGGGGGCAGAGTAAGCCCCCTACATTTCCCCACATATTCATGGCGCCAGAGAGCGTGCCGGCATACTTGCCGCCCACGTCCATGGCGGCGGCCCAGGTGCCGGGCATCACCAGATCGTTGCAGAAACTGGCCATGCCGATGGAGAGCATGGCGAAGAGCGGATCGCCCACATAGGTGGACAAAATCAGGAAGCCGGCAGCGCCGGTAAAGCCGATATACGCCACCAGACGGCGGGCCTGCGCCAACCCGGTTCGCGGTGTGAGCCGGCTGGTGAGGAAAGAGCCGACGGGGTTTCCGATGCCGCCGCAGAACAGCGGCAGGACACCGAGCCAGGCCGAACTGGTGAGCGTAAGATGGCGGGCTTCCCGCAGATACGTGGGCAGCCAGGTGATGTAGAAATACCAGCCGTAGCTCAAGCAGAAATACTGCCAGCAGAGCATCCAGACCTGTTGCGACGCCAGCAACTCGACCCACGGCACGTCGCCATGGCCCTCCGCATGTTTCGCACTGTGTTTGAGCAGTTCACGCTCGGCGGCATTCAGCTTGGGATTTTTCAGCGGATCGTTGCGATACCAGCGATAGAAGAAGACCGCCCAAATCACGCCCAGGATGCCGAAGAGTTCGAAGGAATGACGCCAGCCCACCTGGATCATGACCCAGACCACCAGCGGCGGCGTGAAGGCTCCGCCCCAGCGTGCGCTGAGCCACATGATACTTTGGGCGCGCGTTTTTTCTTCCTCTGGCAGCCAGGTGCTGAAGGCTTTGGTGACGTTGGGAAAGCAGCCGGCTTCGCCCGCGCCGAACAGGAAGCGCGTGACCAGGAGCGAAGGCAGATTCCAGGCCCAGCCGGTGGCCGCCGTGAAGAAACTCCACCAGAGCACGATGCGCATGAGCACCTTGCGCGGCCCCATCCAATCGCCCATATAGCCGCCGGGCATTTCAAACATGGCGTAGGCCAGTCCGAAGGCCGTGAAGACCCAGCCCATCTCCACCTTGGTCAAGCCGAGGTCGTGCTGAATGGAGGGAGCGGCCGAAGAGATGGCCACGCGATCCACGTAGGTGACTACGGCGAGGGCCACGGCGAAGACGATTACCCAGTATCGGACCGTGGTGGGTCGTTCGGTCATGGAACGGAAGGGGGCCTGAGCCATTATTAGAGTCTATGCTACGAGAGGCGGCGGGGGCGAAGTCCGAAATGATAAACGAGCGCGCCCACACCAACGGTGGCGAAAGCGGTGAGGGATGCCAGGGGCTGATTGACCACGCCGAAGCCCATCATGCCGATGCCCACCACGATGTAGGCGACGGGGATCAGCGGGTAGGCGAAATCCACGGCTTTCAGCCGCTGCCAGCCGGGACGCTTGCGGCGGAACATCATGAGTGCGGCCACGGAGAGCACGGTAAAGACAGTGAGGCTCATGCCGATGTAGGTCATCAGGCCGGGAAAGGGGGTCATGGTCAACACCATGGCGCAGAGTCCCTGGCTGACGATTGCCACCACGGGCGTGTGAAATTTCGGATGGACCTCCGCGGCGGCACTGAAGAACGCCTTGTTCTTGGCCATGGCGTAGTAGACGCGCGGACCGATGGTCACCTCAGCGCTCACGGTGGAGACGATGGCCAGCGCCATTAGCGCGGAGAAGACTCCCGCCACGCTCGGTCCAAACAGGTTCGACGCGGAAAGCGCGCCGATGGCGATTACGCCTTTCATCGATTCGAGCGGAGTGGAGTAGATGAACAGCAGATTCAGGCCCACGTACATCACCGCCACGATGGCGCTCCCCGCGGCCAGGGCGGCAGGGAGGGTCCGTTCCGGACGGCGCACTTCCTCGGCGATGTAGGTGGCGGCGTTCCATCCGCTATAGCCCACCATCACCCAGATCAGGCTGACGAAGAATTGCGTGGGCAGGCTCAGGGTGGAGGTACGCACGGCAGGTTCGGTGAAATGGCTCCAACTGCCGGTGCCGGCCACGAAGCCAAGCAGCACGAAGCCTGCGATGACCAGGATTTTTGTGGACGTCAGCACGTTCTGCACTTTAGCGGTGCGTCCGAGACCGAAGCAATTCAGGATGGTGAAGGCGGCGATCAGCGCGCAGGCCAGCATCTGTCCGCTGCCCAATCGCAGGGTAAGCGCGCCGGACCCGATCACCACGGAGGCGTTGGTCTGCTTGAGGCTGGGATAGAAATGGCCGAGGTAGTCGGAAAATGCCAGCGCCGCCGCCGCGATAGGGGCGGAGAAGCCGGCGAAGAACGACACCCAGCCGGTCATAAAGCCCCACTCAGGGCCGAAGGCATGCGTCAGATAAACGTACTCGCCGCCGGAGCTGGGGAAGTTGATGCCGAGTTCGGAATAGCTGAGAGCGCCGGCGAAAGCGAATAAGGCTCCGGCGGTCCAGCAGAGCAGGATGAGGCGCGCGTTGCCGAGGTCGCCCGCCATGAATCCGGTGGTGGCGAAAATTCCGGTGCCCACCATATTGGAAATCACCAGGGCCGTGGCGCTGAAGAACCCGATCTGGCGCAACAGTCCAGGCGATTTTGACGGGACCTGCATTTGTGGATTGGGCATGAGCGCCTAACTGCCATTCTATACGGAATCCTTAAAGCTTCAGGTCCCAGTTTGGGTGCGCGACTGGAAGTGGGACGTTTGGCGAAATGGCGGCCAATCGCGGGGATCCTAACGTAGGAGTACGCCAGGCGGAGCCGCGAGCGTCAGAAGCTGTGAAAAATTCCAAGTTTTCCCGCCAAGACATTTTACCTTCGAAATGTTTTGGCGGAA
>DASZMZ010000304.1:0-12128 GCA_035551455.1 Candidatus Sulfopaludibacter sp. | reverse complement strand
CGATCAGCCGAAAGACATCGGCGGATGGTTTAGAAGCCTTATTCTCCAAGCCCTAATTATATTCGCGAGCGAGCTATTTGGTTACTGTAAGTCCGTCAATCTGCACTTCCAGGAGGTGATTGACGCGAATCCCGTAGATTCCATCGGTCTTGGCCAGCGCTCCGGTTTTCGGTTCGCTGTGAACAACTGTACCGTTCACCACGAAATCCACCTTATCGGCGCCTACGCGGACCTCCAGTTCATTGGTCGACTTGCCGTCGGCGCCTGGCTTCTTGACGGCGTCGTTGGGCGTTTTCGGCGCCACAATGGGCGTGGCGTCGCCGTTGCGCTGCTTAATCAGCCACGAGCCATTCTGCGCCACCACGAAATACGTGTAACTCTGTTGCGCCCCCTCCAGCCCGCTGCCGCCGAACACCAGGCCGTAGTAGTTAGTGTGGCCGCTCGGCTTCATCAGGGTGAACGAAGCCTTCAAGGTGTAAGTGCCGGACGCGGTATTCGCCGGATTCCAGTAAATCGCCGCCTGCGGATTGGTCGCGTGAAAGCCGGAGCCCATGGTCACGAACTTGATGTCGCCGGCACCGTCCGGGTCGGACGCTTCGGCGCTGCGATCGACGCGCATTTTCCAGCCCTTGGGGGCCTGTGCAATGACGGGGGTGAGAGCAATTAGAGCGAGTGCCGCAATTTGAAAATGACGCTTCATGGCGAAAGTCTCTCCTTTTGAGCGAATTTCATTATATAACCCGCCTCACCGGGCGGGTTCGAAGGTCTCAATCTCGAAGGATTCCCGGACGATGCGGCGCGCCTGTTCCAGATCCGCCACCTCGCCCGCCCCAATCGCCTGCACCAACACATTCCCCGCGGCGGTAGCCTCCACCGGACCCGCCACCACTTTTCGGCCGGTCACCGACGCCACCAGTTGATTGAGCAAGCGATTTCGCGACCCGCCGCCCACAATATGGATAGTATTGATCTTGTGACCGGCGATGGACTCAAGCCCTTGGAGCACCTGATGGTACCGGTGAGCCAGACTCTCCAGAATCAGCCGGCAGGTCTCGCCCTTCGTGCGGGGCGGCTGGATCCCGTGAGCCCTGCACCATTCGTCGATCCTCGCCGGCATGTCGCCGGGCTGCAGAAAGTCGTCCGGATCGATCACTCCCGCGGCGGGTCCGGATTCTTCCGCCATGGCCGCCAGTTGCTGGTAGGTGAAAGTCTCACCCTGGGCCATCCAGGCGCGCCGGCACTCCTGCAGCAGCCACAGTCCGGCGATATTTTTGAGCAGCCGGGTGCGGCCGCCAAAGCCGGCCTCGTTGGTGAAATTCAGGTTGTAAGTCCGCTCGTCAATCACGGGATGCGGCAGTTCGACGCCCATCAAGCTCCACGTTCCGGAGCTGATGTAACACCACTCGGAGCCCTCGGCGGGAACGGCCGCCACTGCCGAGGCGGTATCGTGTGCCGCGGTAACATACACCGGAACCGCGCCCAAACCGGTCTCGTGGGCGAGGTGCGGCAGCAGCGATCCGAGCTGCTCTCCCGGCTCGATCAGGTCCGGCAGGATCTTCGCAGGCATTCCCAGGCGCTCAAACAATTCAGTCTCGAAGCGCCGGGTCCGCGGATTGTAGAATTGCGAGGTGCTGGCGATGGTCACCTCGGCGCGCTGCACGCCGCAGAGCCAGTAGTTCAGCAGGTCCGGCATGAACAGGAGCCGTTCCGCGCCGGCCAGCGCCGGGGAGCCTGCCAGGCTCATGGAATACAACTGGTACAGCGAGTTGATGGCCATGATCTGGATGCCGGTATAATCGAAAACTTCGGAGCGCGGCACACGGGCGAAGAGCTGCTCGGGTACTCCGTTGGTCCGAGGGTCGCGGTAGTGGCGGGGACAATCGATCAGGCCGCCGCCGGGACCGGTCAGGCCGAAATCCACGCCCCAGGTATCGACGCCGATTCCAGCCGGGGCAAGCTGCCGCTGCCCGGCCGCCCGCAAACCTTCGATAATTTCATGGAACAGGCGAAACGCATCCCAGTAGAGACCGGACGGCAGTTGCACCGGCTGATTCGGGAAGCGGTGCAATTCCTCAAGAGCCAGTCTGTCGCCGGCCAGGCTGCCGACCATAACGCGGCCGCTTTCCGCGCCCAGGTCCACCGCAAGATAGTTCGACATGGTGACCCGCCATTGTAGTGCCCTGGCGGGGTGCGGCACAAGAAAGCGTTTTACGTTAGAATTTAGCGTTAACGGATTTCGAAAATATGCCTGAATCAATCTATCTGATCGCGAATGGCGACCTTCGTATGTCCGCCAATCGCAACTGCTGGGCCGCTCAGCAGAAGGCCGAAGAGGCCATCATGGCGGTGATCCGCCGCGAGGGACGCGAGATCCAGCGAGGCCATGCTTTCGACGCCGAAAAGCAGCACGGCTTCATCGACAGCCAGAAGTGCGGCAATCAGGTTTTTCGACACATTCCGGAGAATGCTCCGCTGGTGGTTTGCGAAGCGGTATGGCAGTACAGTCATCATGTGCTGCCGGGACTGGTGGGCCACAAGGGTCCTATCCTGACGGTGGCCAACTGGAGCGGCCAATGGCCCGGCTTGGTGGGCATGCTGAATCTCAACGGCTGCCTGACGAAGGCCGGCGTCCCGTACTCCACCTTGTGGAGCGAAGATTTCACCGACGAGCAGTTCCTCACCGGGCTGCGCACCTGGTTGAGCGGAAAATCCGTGGAGCACGATACTTCCCACGCGCGTCCGCTGGAGGCGTTCCAACTGCCTGCCGACGCGGAGACCGTGGGCACTGAACTGGCCGCTCAATTACGCCGCGAGAAGGCCATCATGGGCGTGTTCGACGAGGGATGCATGGGCATGTACAACGCCATCATCCCCGATGAGAACCTGATGCCGCTCGGCATCTTCAAGGAGCGTCTGAGTCAGAGCAGTCTGTATGCCGCCATGCGCAGCGTACCGGATTCCGAAGCTCAGGCCGTGCGCCAGTGGCTGGATGCCAAAGGCATGCGGTTCCACACCGGGTCGAATCCCGAAACCGAACTGACCGACGACCAGATTCTGGAACAGTGCAAAATGTATATCGCCACGCTGCGCATTGCCGACGACTTCGGCTGCGACGTGATCGGCATTCAGTATCAACAGGGGCTCAAAGACCTGGCGCCGGCTTCCGATCTGGTGGAAGGCCTGCTCAATAATGTGGATCGTCCGGCAGTGACCGCCGCCGGAAATTGCCGCGTGCTGTACGAAGGCAAAGCGCTGCCGCACTTCAACGAAGTGGACGAGTGCGCCGGGTTGGACGGTCTGGCGACCAATCGCGTTTGGACTCGCCTGGGCTTCGACCCCGAGACTACGCTGCACGACGTCCGCTATGGCGAACAGTATGGCGACGATTTTGTCTGGGTCTTCGAGATTTCCGGCTCGGTGCCGCCCCAGCATCTGATTGGCGGGTATGCCGGCGCCGTCAGCGAACGTCAGCCGCCCATGTATTTTCGACTGGGAGGCGGCACCATCAAAGGCATCAGCAAGCCCGGCGAGATTGTCTGGAGCCGGATCTATGTGGAGGGCGGGTCGCTGCACGCCGATATCGGCCGCGCCAAAGTGATCGAGCTGCCGGCCGAGGAAACCGAACGCCGCTGGCGCATCACCACTCCCCAATGGCCGGTGATGCATGCCGTCACGTACGGTGTCTCTCGCGATCAGTTGATGGCCAAGCACAAGGCCAATCACATTCAGGTGGCATACGGTCCGGACGCCGCGGGCGCGAATCGCGCGCTGGCTGCCAAGGCCGCCATGTTCCGTGAAATGGGTATGCAGGTAAATATCTGCGGAACCGAACACGGGCTGTAACGTTGTGCAGGCGCGGTATCGAAGACCTCCGCGCCTGCCTTCTCTGCCTCAGTCGTTGCAGCTTTGTTCGCGGGCGGCCCGGGTTGCCAGTTCGTCGCAGCGATTATTGTCCGGGTGATTGGCGTGGCCCTTGGTCCAGGTCCACGTCGTCTTGTGGCGATTGACCTGTTCGTCCAGTTCCTGCCAGAGGTCCTGATTGACCACGGGCTTCTTGGCCGCGGTCATCCAGCCTTTGCGCTTCCAATTGTGAATCCAGACGGTAATGCCGTTCTTCATGTACTCGGAATCGGTCACCACTTCCACTTCGCAATACTCGCGGAGACTGCGCAGGCCCTCGATGGCCGCCGTCAGTTCCATCCGGTTGTTGGTGGTGTGCTTCTCGCAGCCCCAAAGTTCCTTCTTGTGTTCGTTGAAGCGGAGGATGGCCGCCCATCCGCCCGGCCCGGGATTTCCCAGGCAGGCGCCATCGGTGATCAGCTGGACTTGTTTCACTGAGTCAGCACCGGCTCGTCCAGAAAGAAAGTGTCCACCATGTCGAGGATGGTGTTGGTGTCCTGTGCCCGATAGATATCGGCGCGCAGGTGCGCTCCGTTGCGCACCCCGTGAGTGAAATACGTAGCGAACTGTTTCATTTTTCCGATGGCGTCTTTTTCGCAGCGATCCACCAGCATGGAGTAATACTGGCGCATCATGCGATACCGGTCCTGCTGCGTGGCCTCTACATACGTCCCGGTTTCCAGATACTGCTGAATCTGACGGAAGATCCAGGGATTCGAACTGGCCGCGCGGCCGATCATCACCGCGTCGCAGTTGGTCTCGCGCACCATGCGTCCGGCATCTTCGGGCGTGACGATGTCGCCGTTGCCGATCACCGGAATCTTCACCGCCGCCTTCACTTCCGCAATCCGTGTCCAGTCGGCCTTGCCGCTATAACCTTGTTCGCGGGTGCGTGGATGTAGGGCGATGGCCTGAAGTCCGCAATCCTCGGCGAGTTTGGCCATGCGCACCGCCACCAGTTCCGAATCGTTCCATCCGGCCCGGAATTTCATGGTGAACGGGATGGTGATGGCCTTGCGGACCTCGGTGAGCAGTTTCTCCACCAGCGGCAGGTCGCGGAGCAGCCCGGAGCCGCCATTGCACTTCACCACTTTATTGACCGGGCAGCCGAAATTGATGTCCAGAATGTCGAAGCCCAGGTCCTGGCAGACGCGGGCGGCATCGGCCATCACCGCAGGATCCGCGCCGAAGAGCTGGGCGGAGATGGGATGCTCTTCGGGTTCGAAGGCCAGATACTTCTTCAGTGTTTTGGTGGGCTTGCGGGCGCCCATGGAGGCGCTCACGCCATGCGAACTGGTGAACTCCGTCATGATGAGGCCGCACCCGCCCAGATTGCGGATGAAGCGGCGGAAGACGGTGTCGGTGACGCCGGCCATGGGCGCCAGCACGGTAGCCGGAGCAATCCGGATGGGGCCGACGGAGAAGTGAGTGGGAAACTGCTGCATGCGTACTAGTGTTTTTTAATTTTAGCCCGTTTGGCGGCGGAAACGGAATCGGCGGCAGGGCCGTCCTTCCTACTTGAGGGGAGTGGGGATGAAGGCGGAGCATATCCTGCTATTAGTTTTGGCCGGAGCCTTGGGTGGCGCGGGCCTGATGAAACTGGTGCAACGGCCGCAGCCGGTCGCCCATCCCACAGTCAGAGCCGAAGCTCAGGTACCGCCGGCCCCCGTCACGGTGCAGGCTCCCGATCCAGTGCCGGCCCCTGTCCCGCCGCAACCGGAGCCGACAGTCGCGGCCTCTGCGGCGCCCCCCGTCGTGGCCGCTCCAGCGCCGAAGGTTCATTCCGTCCGGCCGGAGCGCACGCCGGTGCGGCGCTATCCGGTCTTTGTGGCAAAGCCGGTATTTATGGCAAAGCCATCGCCATTCTCGTCGCCGCATGAGACTCCAGTGGTTACGCAATCCGCGCCAACCGAAGCGGCCCGCCTGCAGACGCCGGAACCGGCGAAGCCCGCGCCGAGTGTGGAACCGCCGCCAACAGCCCCAACTTCGCCCCCCGCACGCGTGGAGCCCGAGCCTGCGCCCGTCGCACCGGCTCCTCCTCCGCCTCAGCCGCCCACTGTGACCCTTGCGGCCGGAATGCTGATACCGGTACGCCTCGTGGATGGCCTTTCGTCAGAGCGGAACGCGCCCGGCGACACCTTCCAGGCCACGCTCGATCATGAGCTGGTGGCCGGTGGTTTCGTAATCGCCGAGCGCGGCGCGCGGGTTGAGGGACGGGTGGTGACCTCGAGTCGGGGCACCAGGACGAGCGGCGGTGCGGCGCTGTCGCTCGAGTTGACCCGCATCTCCACATCCGACGGCCAGCGGGTCGCGGTCCGCACCGATAACTTCGACAAGCACGTCCAGCCCGATCATCGCCAGGATGCCGAAAAGATCGGCGCCGGCGCGGTCATTGGCGCTGCCATCGGAGCCATCGCCGGAGGCGGCAAGGGCGCGGCCGTGGGCGCTGGAGTAGGCGGAGGAGCCGGCGCCGGCGATGTGCTCCTGACCCGCAAACAGGCCGATCTGCCATCGGAAACCCGCATCACGTTCCGGCTGGCGTCTCCTGTGACGCTGACCGAGCAGCGGTAACGCCGGCGGTCTGCGCCGGTGCAGTTCGCGTTCGCTGCCGGGCCACAAACCTAGTCAGCGGTAGAATGAGTCATGCGCAACGAATTCACCGCCATCGTCGAGCGAGACGGGCCCTGGCATATTGCGTACTGCGCCGAGGTTCCCGGTGCTAACGGCCAAGGCGAATCGCGTGAGGAGTGCCTCGCGAATCTTCGTGAAGCTATTGCCCTAGTCCTCGAACACCGGCGCGATGAGTCCTTGCGCTCCCTGCCGCCGGACGCATGTCCTGAGCTTGTAATCGTCGAATGAACCGCGAAGGGCTTCTCCGGCATCTTCGCCGGCATGGCTGCGTTTTACGCCGAGAAGGCAAAGAGCACACGCTCTGGGAAAACCCTCAAACCGGTCATGCCGAGGCAGTCCCGCGACACTCGGAGATTGCCAACCTTCTCGCAAAGAGGATTTGCCGTAAGCTGGCCATCCCCGATCCGCCGGGTTAGCGTCAGACCCCTTTAGGCGCCATCGGCAGCGATCGCAGACGCTGCCCCGCCGCATCGAAAATCGCATTGCCGATGGCCGGAGCCAGCGCCATAATCGGAGTTTCACCGGCGCCTGCCGACACCAGATCCTTCCGATCCACCAGCACCGTCTCGATCACGGGCATATCCGCGAAGCGCGGCACACGGTACTTGGAGAGGCGATTGGTCAGAATCTTCGCGTCGGCGAAATCCACGTGTTCGAATAGCGCGCCGCCGATACCCATCGCCGCGGCCCCGTCCACCTGATTGCGCAGTTGCTCGGGATTCACCACGGCGCCGCACTCGAAGGCCTGCACCACCCGCAGCACCTTCACCGCACCATTGATGACACTGACTTCGGCCACCGCCGCGATGTAGCCGCCCTTCTCCATTCCCGCCGCCAGACCAAAGCCGCGGCCCGCCGCCTTCTTGCGATTCTTCCAGTCGAACCGGTCGGTCGCCGCGAGCAGCACGTTCCGCACCCGCTCGTTCTTCAGATTCTTCAAACGGAATTCCAGCGGATCCAGCTTCACCGAGTGAGCCAGCTCATCCATATAGCTCTCGCGCACGAAGTGATTGGCCGTCCCCGCGAGGCCGCGGTACGAACCCTGGCGCAAGGGAGTCTCGGCCTGATGGACCTGCTCCTTCTTATTGGCCACCTCGTAGGGCGTCTCCAGACCCGAAGGTCCCGAGTTGTAGTTGTGGAACTCCCAGCGAGTGAGCGTACCGTCCGGCGTCACTTCACCGGCCACTTCGATCAGACCGCCGGGCCGGAAGTAGGCCCAGGTCAACTCCTCCTCGCGGGTCCAATTGCGTTTTACCGGTTTGCCGGCCGCCTTGGCCAGGCGCGCCGCTTCCAGCGCGGCATCGCCATTGTGTTTGCCCCCGTAACCTGACCCGGTGTCCGGCATCAGCACATGCACGTCGTTCTCCGGGATGCCGAGGTCGTTCACCAGTTCACTCTTTACGCCGAACGGCCGCTGCGTCCCCGTCCATACCGTCAGCTTTCCGTTGGCGTCCCATTCGGCCACGGCCGCACGAGGCTCCAGGGGTACATGCGCGATATACGCCACGGTATAAGGCACCAGACCCGGACTGTCCACCGCGCCGCCGCGCGCCGTCTTTTTGAAATGCTGGTAAACGTCCTCGCTATTGGTCGTGGCTGTGACTGGCTTCCACTCAGCCTTCAGCGCCGCTAAGGCCTTCTGCGCGGTGAAGGGGTCGGGCGCCACGACGCCCACCAGATCCGCGCCGGCGCCTTCCCTGCCAATCTTAAAAGTGTCGCGAACCACTTTCACGCCGGGCATAGCCTCCGCAGCCGAGCTGTCCAGTGACTTCAGCACCGCCCCGAATTGCGGCGGATAGAGCACCTTGCCGTACATCATGCCGGGCCGCTTCACATCGTAGGCATACTGGTGCGCTCCGGTCACGATGTCGCGGCCATTCACCTTTGGCACGCTGGTGCCTGCCACTTTCCACTCGGTCGCCGGCGTCAGCGCTTCGCTGGCCGGGATGGTCCGGGTGAGTTTCTCTCCCGCCGTCAATTCTCCAAAGCCCGCCGACCGGCCACCGGACTTCACCTTGCCATCGGCCACCGTGATCGAAGCGGCCTCGACGCTCCATTTCCGGGCCGCCAACTCCACCAGCATTTCGCGAGCGGACGCCGCGGCCTTGCGCATTTGAGGCCACATGCGCGGCGTGGTCTGGCTGCCAAAGGTGCCCTGGTCGAAGGGCGTGAGCGTGGTGTCGCCCATGATCATCTTCACGGAGGCCACGGGCACACGCAGTTCCTCCGCCACGGCCTGCGTCAGCGAAGTCCGCGCATTCTGCCCCACCTCGACTTTGCCGGTGTACGCGGTGACTGTGCCATCCTCGCCAATATGCAGCCAGGCGCTCACCTGCTGCGGCATCGCCTGATTCATCCCGCGCCGCGCGCCGCCGCCGGATTCCTGCGCGTCGGCATCGTCGGCGATCCAGACCACCAGTCCGCCGCCCAGCATTGCAAAGAAATCGCGCCGTGTAATCATGCCCGGGCTCCTTTCTTGGACGCCTCGCGGATGGCGGCGACGATCCTCGGATAGGTGCCGCAGCGGCAGATATGGCCATTCATGCCGCTCACAATTTCCGCGTCGGTGGGGTGCGGCGTTCGCTGCAGCAATCCCACTGCGCCCAGAATCATGCCCGGAGTGCACCAGCCGCACTGCATCGCCTCGGCATCCAGAAAGGCCTGTTGCACGGGTTGCAGTTCGCTGCCGTGCGCGAGTCCCTCAATGGTGACGATCCGCTTGCCCGCCACCGCGCCCACTTTCGTCAGGCAGGACTTGGTAGGTTGGCCGTCCACCAGCACCGTACAGGCGGCGCACTGTCCTTCGCCGCAGCCATACTTGGTGCCGGTCAGTTCCAGGTCATCGCGCAGCACGCTGAGCAGCGTGCGGTCGGCATCGGCGTCCAGGCGTCGCTTGGCGCCATTCACATCCAGTTGCGTAATCCGGGCCATGTTCTCATTCTCTCTCCAGACGGGCAGTTTCAGGGGCAAATAGGACCTTTGCCTGAAGATCCGTGAGACTGCACACGTCCGCCACCTCGAAATTGTCCGAAATGGGGCGGTCGAAGCCACGGAGGGTATTCGTTTGCTCTAGGAAAGGTGACGGGTGGCGGATGAATGAATCGAAAACATTGACGGCGCTCTTCCCTGGTCCGCGGCGGCCGATTTTGAGCGCGATGTTTCACGAACCGGAGCGCTGGTGGCGCCTGGAGGAACTTGCCGGTAGAGCCGGGGTTCCGCCGGCGAGTGCCCTCCGCCACATCCGTCAGTTGAGAAACGGGGGCGTAATCTGCCAAAGAGACGCCGATGGCCGCACCGCCTTCCGCGCGAACCGGGCCTCGCCGATCTTTGCCGAGCTGGAAGCGATTCTGTCGAAGCTGAGCGACAATGCCAGTTCGGGAGAGACCATCCTCATTGTGGAGGATCAGCCGGCCACCGCGCAGATCACGCGCATTCTGCTCGAAAGCTGGGGCTACCGCGTGCTCGAAACGCACAGCGGCGCAGAGGCGCTGGAGCTGTTTCGCCAAAAAGGCGACGACATACAACTGCTGCTGACGGACGTATCGATGCCGGGACTCACGGGTCCGCAACTCGCCGACGAGCTCTTGAACCGTCGACCGGCATTGCGCGTGGTCTTCATGTCCGGCAATCCCTGGGAAGAGTTTTCCGGCCGCAAGTGTGCATTTCTCCCCAAGCCCTTCAATCCGGCCAGTCTTTCGAGGATGATTCGCAGCGAACTCGACCGGCGCGGCGCAGCCCATTAAGGCTCGCTAACATTAACGTGATTTCAGGTCCGCAACGCACCCCGTCATCCGCCGCGTCCCACTAACAGGGGGGACAGCGAATGACGAAAAAGAAGGCACTGGTTGGCGCTTCTGTACTGTTTGCGACGATCCTGGCCGGCTGCGGTCCGGGCTACATGGTGGGAAATTACGGTCCGCCGCCACCGCCACGCTACGGCGCCATGGGCTACGCTCCGGGACCGGGCTACGTGTGGACCGATGGCTACTACAATCTGCAGGGGCGTAACTGGGCGTGGGTAAACGGCCGCTGGGCCCGTCCGCCCCGCGGCCATTCCGCGTGGGTTCGCCCGGAATGGCGTCACGAAGGCGGCCGCTACCGCTTCCACAAGGGGTACTGGAGGTAAGATCTTACCGACCCAGAATTTCCAGATACCGGGCCACCGCCTCGATGCCGCGATAGAAATTCGGCAGGTGGAACTTCTCGTTGGGCGCGTGCAGATTGTCGTCCGGCAGGCCGAAGCCCATCATGACGCTGGGGATGCCGAGGTACTTGTCGAACACCCCGACAATCGGAATCGAGCCGCCAGACCGGATGTAGACGGTGTCCTTCCCGAAAATCTCTTTCATGGCCGCGGCGCTGGCGTGAATGAAAGGATTATCGGGATTGGTGAGCGACGGCGCTCCCGTGTGCAGCACTTTCAATTCGGCGGTGACGCCTTTGGGACAAGCCGCGGCAATCGCGGCGCGAAGCTGCTCGATGGCCTCTTCGGGACGCTGATCGGCCACCAGTCGCGTGCTAATCTTGGCGACGGCGCGAGCCGGAATCACGGTCTTCGCGCCTTCACCGGTGAAGCCGCCGCGGATGCCGTGCACCTCCAACGTGGGACGGGCCCAGACGCGCTCGAAGAGCGGAATCTCAGGTTCGCCCACCAATTCCTTAGCGCCCATTTCCTTCTCGGTGTATTCCTTCTCGTCGAAGGGGAGGCTGGCCCACGCGGTCCGCTCCTTCTCACTCGGCGGGACCACGCGATCGTAAAAGCCGGGGATCTTCAGGTGGCCTTCGCGATCCTTCAACGCGCAGAGAATTTCGGCGATGGCTTGAATCGGGTTCGGCGCCGCGCCGCCATAGACGCCCGAATGCAGGTCGTGGTTGGCGCCTTCCACGAAGAGTTCCGCGTACACCATGCCTCGCAATCCCACGCAGATCGTGGGCAGTTCGGGCGCGAACATCTCGGTGTCGCAAACCACGGCCGCATCCGCCTGCAAACGCGGAGGCCGCGTCTTCACATATTCCTCGATGTGTTCGCCGCCCGTCTCCTCCTCGCCTTCCAGCAGGAACTTCACGTTCACCGGCAGCTTGCCGTTGGTCTTCATCAGAGCTTCGACGGCCTTGATCTGCAGGTACACTTGCCCCTTATCGTCCACCGCCCCGCGCGCGAAAATGTCATTGCCGCGAATGGTCGGCTCGAAAGGCGGCGACTTCCACTCGTCCAGTGGATCCGCCGGCTGCACGTCGTAGTGGCCGTAGAACAGGACCGTCGGCTTGCCGGGCGCGCCCAGCCATTCCGCGTAGACGAGCGGATTGCCGGTGCCTTCGATCAGCTCGGCGGAAGTCATTCCCGCATTTTGCAGCTCGCTCCGGACGAACTCGGCGGCGCGCCGGATATCGGGCTTATGCTCCGATAGCGTGCTGATGCTGGGAATCCGCAGGAAGGTCTTCAATCCTTCCAGGAATTCGGACTGGTGCTGCTGAAAATAACTCATCTAGATCCTTAAGCCCTTATTCTCCTACCATTCACGTGCACGTGCATTCTGACTCCTGACTTCTGACTTCTGACTCCCAAATCCCGCAGGGATTTCAAGGGCGGAGCCCTT
>DASZMZ010000303.1:0-5823 GCA_035551455.1 Candidatus Sulfopaludibacter sp. | reverse complement strand
GGCGGCCGACTCCGTCTCGAAATCGGCGAGACCCTGGACATCGGTCAGCACCAAGGTCGCGAACTGATCGCTCTGGATGACGCGCTCCAGGAACTGGCGGCAGTAGACCCACGCAGGGCGCGCGTGGTGGAGTTGCGATTCTTCGGCGGCCTGAGTGTCAAGGAGACCGCCGAAGTGGTACACGTCTCCGGCGACACGGTGATGCGCGACTGGCAAGTCGCGCGGGCGTGGTTACGGAAGGAAATCGCCCGCCACACATAGCCAGATCGATACCCTCCAAAAATAATTGCCCGGACGTGCCAGTTTTCGCTCCCCAACCGGGCTTTTGAAGTGTACGCAGCATCGGCTGCGACAAGAGGAGGAGCATCATGAAGACTTCTAGAACGATTACCATGATTTTGGGATCGGGAGTTTTTCTCACCTTCCTGGTTTCCAACGCATTCGCTGGTTGCGGCGACCTGACTCAATTCCACGGCCCATTTTCGATGGCGCAGCCGCTTGCGATGTTAGCCGGCGTGCCTTCGGCCAAAGCGAACGCCCGGGGATTGGAAGGCCAATCCAGCGCTTCCATCGTCGGAATGTGGAGGGTCCAATTCACCGCCCAAGGCAACTCGGCCCACAATCCCGCGATTCCGGATGGAGCCCTGGTCGATTTCGGATACAGCCAAATCCACAACGACGGGACAGAAATGCTCAATTCCGGCGCCCACTCGCCGGCTACCCAGAATTTCTGCATGGGAGTGTGGGGCCAAACCGGATTCCTCACCTATGAAATAAACCATTTTGCCCTGAGCTACAGCGACACCACGGGGGCGCTGGCAAACTACGTAAACATCCGCGAACAATTCACGCTGTCCCCAAGCGGCGATTCGTTTACGGGCACATTTACCATCGACGTTTACGACACCAGCAAGAACCATGTCGATCATGTGGCGGGAAATATTACGGCGACACGCATCACGGTGGACTCGACCGTATTCTGAATTTAAGATGCGGCGCTGCCGGAAAAGCCGCCTTCCGTGCCGCCTCAGGGAACCGGAATGCGATAAATGTTGCGGTGCACGGACACATCGAGGTACGCGTACACCGCTGGGTTGGGGCTGAGGAACGGTCGTTCGTGGGGAATGGTTTCAGTCCCGGCGATGGCGGGGGGCCCGTGTTGCCAGGTAATTCCCGAAGGCGGGAGTTGCGGTAGAGCCCGACCTGGCTCGATCGGTACCGAGTAAGTTCGGCGCGTACTTTCCGAATACAGGTAAAACTCCTTCCCGTTCCGCGACCAACTCGCCCGGGGAGGAGTAACCCCGCGCAGTTCGGCGCCCGTCGATCCGCAGCCCGTGCAGATCGCGGTAGGAGGTCCCCCACCCGAGGGATAAACTCTGATATCTCTTCCCACCCACACCGAAACCCACTTCCCATCCGGCGAAATATCGTACAGAAAATTCGCTTGCTCCGGAATGATTTTCTGAAGACCAGTGCCGTCGGCCTCGATTCTTTGCAGATACATTTCCTCGCCCTTCCCGCCAACGAAGAAGATCTCTCCGTTGGGAGCGAACGTCGCCGCGGTACTGTTCTGATTGGCCAAGACGCGTGGCGGCGAACTTCCATCCACCGTTCCGATCCAGAGTTGAGCGTGTCCCGCGGCGTCCACATTGATAAAAACGATCTGCTTTCCATCCGGCGAGACATCGTAACGTTCCATAGAGAAATCCGGGAGCAGGCGCTGGCTGTTTCCATTCTGAAGATCCGTGGTCCACAGCTCGCCATTCACGAAGCGGCGATTGCCGCTGGAGCGGCGCAGGTAATAGATCCGGCGGGTGTCGGACGAAAACGAGGGCAGATAGGCGAAACCCTCGAACGTGATCTGGCGGTCGCCTTTCGAATCATGAATCCACAAAGTGCTCTGAGTTTCGCCCACGGAGGTGACGAACGACTTTCCATCGCCCGCGAATGAGATGCCCTGTTCCTCGGTTGCGCCCGACGTCACCTGCTCCGGCACACCATCCGGAAATCGCTGCCGCCATATATGAAAGCCCGCTCCGGTGTTGGCCGACACATACACCCACTTCCCATCGGGTGTCCAGGCCGCATCCGTACATTGGGCGGGCTGCGGCCCTACGCGCTGTCCCGGCGAGCTTCCGTCGAAGGGCACCACCCGGCAAGGCAGCCAGGCGCTCTTATTCATTTCCACTACCAGCACCCATTTGCCGTTGGGCGAGAGCCATGACCGGTGCGCCATGCCGGTCGCCGGCGGCAGATAGACTGCCCGTTCCTCCGACCGGCTCTCGGTCGCGGTGTAAACCCCCATGTGCACGCTGTCGCGGCCGGTCAGTGCCGAGTACATCACCCGGTACGGCTTGCCAGTACCCTGGAACCAACTGAGACCCTCGGCATTGGCCAGCAAACGGCTCGGCTCTCCACCCAGCACCGGAACCGACCACGTGTCCCACTCACCGAGCGTGTAGGCGATTCGCGAACCGTCGGCCGAGAAGCTGACCGGCCCCATCTTCTCGCCCCCGTCATGAGTCAGCCGCACCGGTTCCCCGGCGGGAAGCATCTGCACATAAACGTCGCCGGGAGCGATGAAAGTACCTTCGCCCCGGATAAAGGCCAGCATGCGGCCATCGGGCGACAAGGTGGGAGCTACGGCGGAATCGGTGAAATTGGTGAGCGGCACGTATTCCAACCGTGGCGTGGACGAGCCGTGCCCCGAGGGCCGCCACAACACCGCGCCAATTGTCGCCAGCATTGCCGCGGATAAACCCACGGCGAGTGTCCGCCTCCGCCCCCACTTCCGCCCCGGCACCTGGGACGTCCCGCTCCGCTGGAGGCTTCGCAAACCCGTCACCACCTCGCGCATCGAGGAATGCCGATCTGCCGGATTCTTTTCCAGCGCCTTCATCACCAGCGCCCGAAGCGGCTCGGGCAAGCCGCTGCTGAGCGGTGCAGGCTTGCCGTGAATCACCTCCTGGAGCAGTTGCAGGTTCGTGGCGGCCTGGAAGGGCCTGCGGCCCGCCAGCATCTCATAGAGCACTACCCCGAAGGAAAATATGTCGCTGCGCGAATCCAGCTTCATGCCGGAAGCCTGCTCCGGCGACATGTAGGGGATGGTTCCCACCAGCGCCCCTTTTCGTGTCCGATCTTCGACCGGTACCCCGCCTGCCAAAGAGCGGTCGTCCTCCAGTTTGGCCAGGCCGAAGTCCGCCAGTTTGGCGTAGCCGCTCTCGGTCACCAGGATGTTGGTGGGCTTGATGTCGCGGTGCAGGATGCCGGCCTGGTGCGCCATTGCCAGACCGTCCGCGGCCCCGGTCAATAAGTCCACCACGTCTTCCCAACTCCGCGGTTGCCGCTGAACCCAGCTCTGGAGGGTGCCGCCATCCACGAACTCGGTGACCAGGTATTGCCGCCCGAGGATTTCGCCCACATCGTAGACGGTGAGGATGTGCGGATGATTCAGCGACGACGCCATCTGCGCCTCTCGCTGGAACCGGCGCCGTGCCGCCGCATCCACCAATTCATCGGAGAGGAACTTGATCGCTACCGGCCTGCTCAACTTGTTATCGTGAGCACGGAATACCACCCCCATCCCGCCGGCGCCAATCCGCGACTCGATTCTATACTGGCCAAGCTCCGCACCCTCCGCCAGAAGAGTGGCGGTGGGTTCGTCCAGCACGTTTCCCCAGACGCCGCGGTTCAGCAGGATCGTGCTCGCGCCCTCCTCCAACATGGCCTTCACTTCGGCGCGCACATCGGCCGGTGCGCGGGCCAGTAGTGCGGAGCGTTCCTCTCCCTTAAGATCGAGCGCCGCCAGATAAAGTTCCTCTACTTGCCGCCAGCGCTCCGGAGTCATCTGCCTATATTATGGCGCGGCCGGAGTGCATCGCGGGATCTAACGGCGATCTTTATGGCCCGCGGCGCAACCGATTGGTCGCATCCCACTTCGCGGCCATGCATTCTTCTATCGTTTCTTCCACAAGCGGATCGTGGCGATTGACGACTGCGTGTAGCCCGGTGGATCGGCGTCCAATCCGAGTGGAGTACGCGACTGAAGTGTGTTTGTCGTCAATTGACCGCCGACATATTCCGGGGGCAATCCCGCCAGGTCGAGTTGGCAAGCGTACAAGGTAATTCCGGTTTCAGGAAAGTCAGCCTTCGTCGTGCGGCACTTCCCTCGGCCCACGAGCGACACTGTGTGGACCTCGCCCTCCGCGTAGAAATTGAAAACAAGCGAATCTGAGGTCGGACCGAAGCATGCGTGCAGTGTGCCGACGCGCGCGCCATTGGCGTTCGTGACCCTGCCAGAGGCTGCGTCGGTAGCGACCGCTTTGAAGTCGTAGCGATCTTCCATTGTCGCCTCGGAAAACTTCGTGTGCGATGCCGCACAAAAGGCCGATGGAGCAATGCGCGAAAGCCGAACGGAACGCACAATAACGATGTCCTCGACCCCCGCGTCGGAATGCGGGCGCTGCGCCCCCAGAGGGGTCGACAGAAGCGCCAAGCCAATCACAGTGGCGGTTTTGAAACCTCTCATGCGTAGACTCCTCCCTCGCGGGCTTCACGATGGATGCCGTACGAGAGCCCCGTTTCTTTCGACGCGATGACTACTTATAGGCAACGGCCGCGCTGGTTGGGCCTGCCAGAGGAATGACCTCAAAGCGCCTGAAGCCAACCTCTGTACACCACTTGCGGAAATCCGCGCCAGAATAGTCGAACGCATCGCCAAATTCGATGAGCATGTTCAAAGACATGAGTAGACCGAACAAGTTCTCGCGGCGGGGGTCGTCGATAAGGGCTTCGATGACGACAAAGGCCCCGCCTGGCGGGAGGGCGTCGTATGCCGAGCGGATCAGTCGCATTTTCTTTTCGAGATTCCAGTCGTGGAGCACCATGCCCATCGTGATCATGTCGGCTTTGGGCAGCGGATCTTTGAAGAAATCGCCGGAGACGGTGCCGATGCGGCCGCTGAGCCCAGCCTCAGCAATGTGTTTTTGTGCGATCGGCTCCACAGGCGGCAGATCGAAGGAGGTGCACTGAAGATGAGGATGTTTCTTCGCGGCTTCGATGCTCAGCAGGCCGGTGGCTCCGCCGACGTCGCAGAGGGTCTTAAACTGCGAAAAGTCGAACCGGGCAGCGAAGGCCTCGAAATTGATACGGGAGAGGCCGGTCATCGCTCCCATGAACTGCTCGAGTCTCGGTAGCTCCGCGTAGAGTTCCTCGAACATTCCCTTTTGGCCGTGTTTGATTTCATTCTGCGGCCGTCCGGTGCGCAAGGCCTCGGGCAGGTCGTGCCAAAACTTGAAAAGCCGGTCGTTCATCATCGCTAGCCAACCGCCGATATAGCGAGGGCTGTCGCGGTCGAGATAGAGCGTACCCGCGGGGGTGTTGAAGTACCGCGCCAATGGGCCATCGCCCTCCCGGTCGAGGAACTGCATTGCGACCAGAGCATCGAAGAAATCGCTAATGCCTCGTGGATGAAGGCCAAGCTCCGCGCCTAGTTCCTCCCCGGTGATACGGCGGTCGCCGAGTTTGGTGAACACGCCAAACTCGACGGCTGTGAGAAGAACCTTGGAAGACCAAAAAGCAAAGGCTGTCTGAAGAATGGGACCGGGATCGAGTTGCGGTTTTGCGTTCTGCATGATTGAGTGCATGAATTCTACTACTTTTCTGATGGCCTGATCCACGTTTTCTCATGGGAACCGATGAGAGCCAAGAAACATTGCAGCCCCTTAAACGCGCCACTCGGAGAAAGGTAGACTGTGGTGTTCACGCAGCAACTGGCTCGCTGCACGAACTAAGGAACACGCAATTCAGCGGTATGCGTGTTTG
>DASZMZ010000302.1:0-30507 GCA_035551455.1 Candidatus Sulfopaludibacter sp. | reverse complement strand
CGTCGTTGAGGACGTCCGCAATGCGCTCGGGATGCCCCTCCACGGCGGTGGCGCCGTTGCGATAGCTGCGAATGCGGAAGCCATCCTCACCGGCAATCTCCATCAGGTCGGCAGTTTCCCAGAGAATGCGCGCGATTTCCTTGTTGTCCAATCAGGGACCTCGATTTATGGTGGCATACTTGGCGCCATTGGCGGCTTGCCAGACCCGTTATCCTGGAGTTTCCATGCCCGAGGGTTATTACCAATTTTGCGACGTCAGCCTGCCGGTGCCGCTGGACCAGCCTTTCACCTACTCGCTGCCGGAAACGCTGCGCCATCGGGTGCAGCCGGGCTGCCGGATGGTGGTGCCGTTCGGCACGCGCAAGCTGACGGGCGTGATTCTCCGCTGCCACGACGAGCCACCGGCGGGGGCCGTGCGCGAGGCCTTCCGGCTGATCGACGCGCAGCCGGTGCTGGACGGCGAACTGATGGCGCTGGGCCGTTGGATCTCCGGCTACTACTGTTCGCCGCTGGGCGACGTGCTGCGCAGCATGCTGCCGCTGGCGTCGGAGATTCGGCGCGGCAAAGTCTGGTCGCTGACCGACGCGGGGCGCGATGCGGCGCGGCAACTCATGCTGGACGCGTCGCCCGACGATCCGGTGACGCAGATTTTGCGCATGCTGGAGAAGCGGCCCCTCTCGGCGGCCTACCTGATGAAGGCATTTCCATTGGCGCAGAATGCGCTGCGCTCGCTGGAGAAGAAGCACTTCATCGTGTCCGAAGACGTGCAGACGGAGCGCGACCCGCTGCGTGCTCCGGCAGAACGCCTGCGCGTGGAGTTGACCGCTGCGAGTCTCGATGGCGTGAAGCTCACCAAGCCGGAGCGCGAACTGCGGGCTTTTTTGGAACTGCACCCCGGCTCGCACAATCTGAAAGAGCTGGAGTCGATGATCGCCAATGTCAGTCCGGCGGGGCGGGCGATGGCGCGCAAGGGGCTGGTCACGCTGACTCAGGAAACGGCGCCGGTGTCCGCCGCTATGTTGCGGCCGCCGCACGAGTTGAATCCGGCGCAGCAGGTGGCATTCGACCAGATCCGCGCGGCGATTGATGCACGCGAATTCCGCACGTTTCTATTGCACGGCGTGACGGGGTCGGGGAAGACCGAGGTTTACCTGAAGGCCATTGACGCGCTGCCGCCGGGGTTGAGCGCGCTGCTGCTGGTGCCGGAGATCGCGTTGACTCCGGCGATGGCGGGACAGTTCTTCTCGCGCTTCGGCGACCGCGTGGCCATTCTGCACAGCGCCTTCACCGATGTGGAGCGGACGGATCAGTGGCGGCGCATCCGGTCCGGTGCGGCATCGGTGGTGGTGGGGACGCGGTCGGGCGTCTTTGCGCCGGTGCGAAATTTGGGACTGATCGTGGTGGATGAAGAGCACGACGGCAGCTACAAGCAGGAGGAGAATCCGCGGTATAACGGCCGCGATGTGGCGATTGTGCGGGCGCAGGCGGCGGGCGCCTGCGTCGTACTGGGGTCGGCCACGCCGAGTCTGGAGACGCGCTACAACGCGGAGAAGGGCAAGTACACGCTGCTGGAGTTGCCGGGTCGCATTGAGGCGCGACCCATGCCCGCGGTGCAGTTGATCGACATGCGCGAGGAATTTCTGGAGACGCGGAAGCAGGAGACGTTCTCGCGCAAGATGGTGGAAGCGATCGGGGGCCGGCTGGAGAATGGCGAGCAGACCATTGTGCTATTGAACCGCCGCGGCTTCGCCAGTTTCGTGGCCTGCCGCGCCTGCGGCGAGCGGGTGGAGTGCGTGAACTGTTCGCTCACCCTGACGTTTCACAAGCGGGACCGGCGGCTGCTGTGCCACGTCTGCGGGTACGCGGAGCGGGTTCCGAGCGTCTGCCCCAAGTGCGCCAGTGAGCACGTTTATTTTTTGGGGATGGGGTCGGAGAAGGTGGAAGAGGAACTGCATCGCGCTTTCCCGACGGCGCGGGTGGCGCGTCTGGATCGCGATACGGTGACCGGGAAGCGACACTACGAGACGATTCTGCAGGAGTTTCGCGAGGGCAATTACGACATCCTGGTGGGCACGCAGATGATCGCCAAGGGCCACGATATTCCTAATGTGACGCTGGTCGGGGTGGTGTCGGCGGATGTGGGACTGGGGATGCCGGATTTTCGGGCGGCGGAGCGGACGTTCCAACTGCTCACGCAGGTGGCGGGTCGCGCGGGTCGCGGCAATGTGCCCGGCATCGTGCTGATGCAGACGATCAATCCCGATCACTATGCCGTGCGCATGGCCGCGGCGCAGGACTATCAGGCGTTCTATGAAAAGGAGCTGCACTTCCGGCGCATGATGCTGTATCCGCCGTTCAGCGCCATGGCCAACGTGCTGGTGCGCGCGGAGAAGAAGGAGAACGCCATGCGGATGAGCGGCGAATTGGGATTGCTGCTTTCGCCGCCGCCTGAGAAATTGCGCGTGATGGGCCCGGCGGAGGCTCCGGTGCCGCGCCTGAAGAACGAGTATCGCTACCAGTTCCTAATCAAGGCTGCCAGCCGCAAGGCCTTGAACGAACTGCTGCGGAAGATTCGCACGTTCGCGCAGGAGCGGAAATGGGGCGCCACAGCGTTGGTTATCGACGTGGATCCGTTGACGTTGATGTGAGTGGCGCCGGGATGCCTACACAATTCGGAAATCGCGCAGCGTAGCCGACCAGGGCGCATAACCGCGCGCGGCGGAGGAGGGGTCTTCCTCGAGTTGGAAGGCGACATCGATGTGCGTTCCGGGCACGAGTTCGGCGGCGCGCTCGGCCATATTCCACGCCTTCAATTTCATGGCGCGGCCGTTTTGCTTTACGTTCACCCGGAGATGCTTCTCTTTCATGATGACGGGCGGCGCGGCCACTTCCACATTCATCGCGGCGAACCATGGCGGCTGATTGCTGTGGCCGAACGGCGCCAGCCCGAAGATATCGACCACCGCATTCTCGGTGATGTCGCGCAGTTCGACCACCGCCTCGATCTCAATGTTCCGCAGAAAATCCTCGGGCTTCAACACCGATAGCGCGTACTCGTTGAAGCGGCGGCGGAATTCCTCGACGTGCTCGGCATTCATGGTGACGCCGGCAGCGTGCTTGTGGCCGCCGAAGCGCAGGAACAACTCGGGCATGGACTCCAGCGCCTCAAGCAGGTGGAACGCCGGAATGCTGCGGCCGGAGCCCTGCACCATGCCATCGTCCTCATTGCGTCCGAGCACGAAGACGGGGCGGCGCAGCCGGTCCACCAGCTTCGACGCCACAATGCCGAGCACGCCGCGATGCCAGGTCTCGTCGTAGTAGACCAGGGCAGCGGCCGATTCGTCCACCGCGATGCGCTCGCAGGTTTCGCGGATCTGCAATTCCACCTGCTGCCGCTCGCCGTTCTGGTCGTGCAGCAGCTTGGCCAACTCGCGCGCTCTCGCGGGGTCGTTGGTCAGGAACATTTCCACCACGGCATTGGCGGTATCCATACGACCGGCGGCATTGATGCGCGGCGCGATCTGGAAGGCCACCTGGTGCGCTCCGGGCGTCGAGTCTCCGGTGAAGCCGGCCACATCCAGAATGGCCCGCAGTCCGGGATTGCGCACCTCGTGGAGGCCGTTGAGTCCATGCCTGACGATCACGCGATTCTCGCCGGTGAGCGGCACCACATCGGCAACGGTTGCGATGGCCACCAGCTTGAGGAAGGATTCGGACACACGCCGCACCTTGGCATCCGGCCAGCCGAGCGTGCCGAGCAGGGCCTGCACCAGTTTGAATGCCACGCCGGCGCCGCAGAGGTTCTTCTCGGGGTACGTGCAGTCGGGGCGATTGGGATTCAGCACGGCCAACGCGGGCGGCAGTTCGCTCTCCGGCAGATGATGATCCGTGATGATCATGTCGATGCCGAGTTCGCGAGCGCGCTTCACCACCTCCGCGGCGCGGATTCCGGTGTCGACGCTGACAATCAGTTTCACGCCATCGGCGGCCATCGTCTCCACCACTTCGGGACGCATGCCGTAGCCGTCGCGGAGCCGGTGCGGAACGTGATAATCGGCCGAGCCTCCGGCCAGTTCGATTGCCTTACTCAGCAGGACCACGGACGTGGTGCCATCCACATCGTAGTCCCCGTAAATCAGAATTTTTTCCTTGTCCGCGATGGCGCGGCGAATGCGCTCGACAGCGGGGGCCATGTCGCGCAGTGCGAACGGGTCCAGCAGATCGTCGAGAGAGGGATTCAGGAAGCGGCGTGCCTCGGCCGGATCGGTGAGGCCGCGATGGGCCAGGACTTTGGCAGCGGCAATGGCGATGCCGAGTTCGCGAGCCAGTACGGCCGGCGCGATGATCTCCGCCGGTAGAATCCATCGGGAGCCCCGGGCCGGGCTCAATCGCGCTTCCGGAACTGCGCTCATGAGGGGAAACTCAATTCTTGGAGTAGTAGCCGCCGAGCGAATCGTCTTCGCCCATATCGTCATCGGCCATGCGCGTCATCAACTCGTCTTCGATGCCGAGAAAGTCTTCGAACCAGTCCGGCTGGACTTCGTAAACGTGCAGGCGGGAGTTGTAGTCGAAGGCCAGTTCCAGCGTGCAGGTGACGCCTTCGTAGGCGCGCAGTCCGCTGAGGCGCGATTCGTACTCGCGATATTCCTCGCGCGAAAGTTCGCAGGCTTCCAGTTGGGCAGCGACTTCATCGATCTCGTCCGCTTCCAGTTCGCGGCTGGCAAAGAGAATCAACTTCACGCCGGCCTTCTGCGCCACGTCCAGAAACATGCGGTAATCGGGATACCGTTCGGTGTCCCAGAGCACCATGGGCAGACCGTCCAGCCCGCCGGCCGCGCCATGGAAGATGGCGAACCCGGTCGAGCCGAGGTAGTCCAGAATTTCGTGCTTCAGAGTGTCGAGATTGAGATCCACGTTAATGCCTCAGCCTTTCGCCAGCACCAGAATATCAGAGGCAGCCGCCGCGTCACGGGCAGACGGCGTGACAATGGTTTTGGGCCCGATATAGATTTTGCGTCCTTCTTTAACGGCCTGCCGGACGTCGGCCTCGCACACGAAATCCACCGGCTTGGGTGGGGGTGGAGGCTGGGACGGCGGCGCCGCTTCCGCCTTTAGTCAACTGTATCCGCCGGGCGACCCGGATTGGCCTCGGCGCGCCAGAAAGCGATCCACTACGTCGGCCGAAACGTTCGGAACGGCGGCCTTCTTCGTCTCGCAGGAGCAGCTCGGGCCTCCCGGCGCAGGGCCGGCGGCAGCGGCCGCGGCTGGAACTGCGAAGCCGCGAGCGGCCAGGTATTTCTCCACGGCGGCGATCACCGTGCTGCGATCGATGGGCCCCGCACTGGCAGCGGCGGCCGACGGTCCGGCCGGCGCCTGATTGATGTCAAGAGGCATTTCGAAAGCCTCTTCGGGTTTGCGCACCACGTAGGCCAGGCGCTTGATATTGATGAGATGCTGCGGCCCCACATTGTCGCTGGTGATGTTGCCGGCGGCCGCGCCGCAGCCCAGCGTCATGGCGGGAAAAACGTTCGTGGTGATACCCGTGGAACCCTGCGGCGAAGGCGTATTCACCAGCACGCGCATGGCGGGCATGCGCAATCCATACTCGCGGATGCGCGCATCGTTCTTGGCGTAGATCACCGCGGTGTGGCCCAGTCCGCCGAACTTCAGCAGCGCGAAACAGGTGTCCAGGGCCGTGTTGTAATCGTTGACGAAATGCAGCGATAGCACCGGCGAGAGCTTCTCCATGGAGAGCGGGAACTGCTTGCCCACGCCGCCGATTTCGCAGCAAATGATGGTGGTATCAGCCGGCACTTCAAAGCCGGCCATGCGCGCCAGTTTAGTGGGCGCCTGACCCACGCACTGCGGATTGATGGTCCAGTTCTGCGTCACCAGCAACTTGCCCAGGGCGTCCTTCTGCGCTTCGGTGGCGATGTACGCCTTCTGCTCTTTCAGCAGGCCGATCAATTTCTCACGCAGGGAGGTCTCGGCCACCAGCGCCTGTTCACTGGAACAGACCGTGCCGAAATCGAAACTCTTGCCGGTGATGATCTTAGAGACCGCGTCGTTCAGGTCGGCGGAGGTGTCCACCAGGACGGGCACATTGCCCGGTCCGACGCCGAATGCCGGTTTGCCGCTGGAATAAGCGGCTTTGACGATACCTGAGCCACCGGTGGCCAGAATCACGCCGGTCTTTTCGTGGCGCATCAGGGCATTGGTGCCCTCGATAGTGGCCGTGTCGACGCACTGGATGATGCCTTCGGGCGCGCCTGCTTCCATCGCCGCCTGATACAGGATGGACGTGGTGGCGCAGGTGCACTTGTGGGCTCGCGGGTGCGGACTGATGACGATGGCGTTGCCGCCCTTCAGCGAGATCAGGGTCTTATAGATGGCGCTGGACGTGGGATTCGTGGTGGGCAGCACGGCGGCGATCACGCCCACCGGCACACCGATCTCCACCAGCTTTTCATCAGGCAATTCCCGCAGAATTCCGATGGTCTTCATGCCGCGCATACGCCGCGGCAGCCAGTCGCAATTCAGCAGGTTCTTGATGTACTTGTCTTTAGCGTTGCCGTAGCCGGTCTCTTCGACGGCCATTTCGGCGAGGTGCCGGGCATTGGCGCGGGCGGCAGCGGCCATCCGTTCCACGATGGCGTCCACCTGTTCCTGGGAATAAGTGGCGTACTTCTTCTGGGCCTGCCAAGCCGCTTCAACCTTGGTGCGGACCTCCTGAATAGACAGGAGATCTTTATCTCCGAGCATCGCCCGTTACTTCTTCGACCCGCCCAGGGGTAGAACTTTTTCGACTTCCTCGTGGGGACGGGGAATGACGTGCACGCTGACCAGTTCGCCCACCCGGCGGGCTGCTGCTGCGCCGGCATCGGTGGCGGCTTTCACCGCTCCCACATCGCCGCGCACCATCACGCAAACCAGTCCGGCGCCGACGAATTCCTTACCGGTCAACACCACATTGGCGGTCTTGACCATGGCATCGGCAGCCTCGATGGCACCGATCAAACCCTTTGTTTCAACTAGGCCAAGGGCCTCCATTTGTCCTCCAATTTCAAAGTGAACCCCTACCGTATCACACTTCAGGCAAAGGCGGCTTGCGAAGCCACAAGTAGCAATGGTTGCCGATGCGGCCGGCACGGGGCGAACGAAAGAAAAGCAGGTCCAGGTAGCGGAAGGGAAAGAGCAACCAGCCGGCCACGCCGTGGGCCACCGCGCGCCACGGGCGGAAAGGCAGCAGCAGCTTGGCGTATTCGATGCTGAAGACCAGCAGGGTGGCGGTGGGTCCGGTGCGCCATCCTTCGGCGACGGGTTCGAGGCCCGCGGCCAGTTCCTTGAGGCCGTCCACGGTGAAGCGGCGGTAGTCCTTGGGATATTCGTGGAAGGGGTGGCAGAACGGGGTCACCAGATGGACGAAGCCGCCGGGCGCGAGCACGCGGTGAATCTCGCGCATCACCTGTTCGGGATGGCGGACGTGTTCCAGGACGGCGTCGCATTCCACGCGTTGGAAGACGGCGTCGGGGAAGGGCAGGAGTTCGGCATCGGCGGCAACGTCGACGCCGGGCATGGGGAAGAGGTCGAGGTTCACGTAGCCGGCCACGGCTCTGCCGGCGCCTCCGATGTAGAGATTCCAGCGGCCGAGGGGGAAATCGAGCGGCTCGTGGGGGTTCATGAGGAACGGGTCGGGCGGTGTGAGGACGCGGCGGAGTCGTGCGGCCAGTGAGGTGGCGGAGCGGCGGCGGTAGAGAGCTTCGAGTTCGCGGGTGGAGGACAAGCTATCAGCGATCAGCTTAACAGCTATCAGCTTACAGCTATCAGCTTACAGCCTTTTTGCTGACCGCTGATGGCTGATTGCTGATAGCTCCTTCAACAACATTTCGCGCGGGCGTACTTGGCGCGGAGCCGCTCCTCGCTGAACCGCCGCCATTCCTCCTTGGACGCGGTGCGGCCGTGAGCGACCAGGTGGCGGTGGTAAGCGTTCTCGTCGGCGAGTTCGCGGAGGAGTCGCAGAAAAAGCGCGAGTGCCTTCTTCATAGTTCCTCCGCTCGCAGTTGGGTCAGGACGAAGGGCGACTCGCAGATCCGCGCGTCGCGCGTGCCTCTCAGAATGCCGATCCAGACGCGCAGCGAATCGAGCAGAATGGCCGTCACCATCACCAGCAGGATTCCGCAGATTGCGGCGTCCAGGCGGGCATTGAAGATCAGCGCGCGGGTGGCGTCGGTCTGTACGGCGGCGGCCTCCATCTTTGTGGCCTGCGCCAGGAAACCGAGCGCGGGCAGCGGAGAGAAGATCTTCTGGATGGCGGCGACATAGGTCACCATCACCAGCCAGACCAGCGGGCCGCACGTGATCCACATGTACTTCGGACCGTGCATCTTCAGCAGGATGGTAGTGGCGACGCACAGGGCGATGGCGGCCAGCAGCTGATTGGCAATGCCGAAGAGCGGCCACAGGGAATTGATGCCGCCCAGGGGATCGCGTACGCCCTGCACCAGGAAGTATCCCCAGCCGCCCACGACCAGCGCGCTGGTGGCGATCACTCCGGGCATCCAACTGGTGCGGCCCAGAGGTGCGGAGATGTGGCCGAGCAGATCCTGCAGCATGAAGCGGCCCACGCGCGTCCCGGCGTCGATGATGGTCAGGATGAACAGCGCCTCGAACATGATGGCGAAGTGGTACCAGAAGCCGATCACCGCGCGGCCGCCCCTGCCGCTGGCGAAAATGTGGGCCATGCCCAGAGCCAGCGAGGGCGCTCCGCCGGTTCGATAGAACAGCGTCTGCTCGCCGACATTATGCGCCAGTGCCGCCATATCGGCAGGCGTTACGGGGAAGCCCCACGCAGAGATGGTCGCGGCCGCCGCGGCGGGCGTGGCCCCGACGATTCCGGCAGGCGAGTTCACCGCGAAGTAGACGCCGGGCTGCAGTACGCAGGCCGCGATCATGGCCATGATGGCCACGAAACTCTCCAGCAGCATGGAACCATACCCAACCGGCCAGGCATGCGATTCGCGGGCGATCATCTTGGGACTGGTGCCTGACGAGATCAGCGCGTGGAAGCCGCTAATCGCGCCGCAGGCGATGGTGATAAAGCAAAACGGGAAAATTTTACCGGAAAAAATCGGCCCCGTGCCGTCCACGAAGCGCGTGAAGGCAGGCAGTTGGAGTTCCGGCCGCACGAACAGAATGCCCACCGCCAGCAACGTGATCACTCCCAGTTTGACGAAGGTGCTGAGGTAATCGCGCGGCGCCAGCAGCAGCCAGACGGGCAGGGAACTGGCCAGGAATCCATAAGCAATGATGCACAGCGCCAGCGACATCGCGCCCCAAGTAAACATGGGCGCCAGCGTGGCGGACTCGCCCACGGCGCGTCCGGCGAAGATACTCGCCATTACCAGCACGAAACCAATGGCCGAGCATTCCAGCACCTTGCCCGGACGCCAGTAGCGCAAGTACAAACCCATAAACAGGGCGATCGGCATGGTGGCCGCAATCGTGAAAGTGCCCCATGGACTGCCCTTCAGCGCATTCACCACCACCAGCGCCACCACAGCCAGCAGAATGATCATGATCAGCAGCACCGTGAGCAGCGCCGCGAAGCCGCCGACCTTGCCGATCTCTTCCCGCGCCATTTGCCCGAGCGATTTTCCGTCGCGCCGCATGGAGGCAAACAGAATGACAAAGTCCTGGACTGCGCCGCCCAGGACTGCTCCGATGATGATCCACAGGGTGCCGGGCAGGTAGCCGAACTGGGCGGCCAGCACCGGGCCGACCAGCGGACCGGGTCCGGCGATGGCGGCAAAGTGATGACCGAATAGAATCCACTTGTTGGTGGGTTCGAAATCATGGCCGTTGCGCAGGCGTTCGGCGGGAGTGGCGCGCTTGTCGTCCAGGACCATCACCCGCGCGGAGATGAACTTGCCATAAAAGCGGTAGCCCACGGCATAGGAACAAGCCGCGGCCAGCACCAGCCAGATACTATTGATGTGTTCTCCGCGATTGAGGGCGATGGCGCCCAGGCAGACTGCCGCACCCGCTGCGACCGCCATCCAGAAGAGACGACTGAGGATCTTCACGTTCCCTAGAGTCTACCGCGACCGGCTAGAACCTTTTTAAGTGACTTAAGAGTGAGAACGAGGTTCCCGTGGGCGGTAGTTCCACCGTCTGAATGGGCTTCCAGTTCGCGTCCATCGTGCCGACGTAGGTGGGACCCATGAGAATCACCGTGAAGCGGTGATAAGAGAGGGAATGAAAGTGATGAGCGCCGTCGCTCCACGAATATTCGCCGGCAGGACGACCGAGTTTGCGGACGACAGAGGAGTAATCGTCCCGCCGGCTCAACTCGAGGTACGGCCTTTGTCGCGCCTCACCGAGGTGGATTACGTTCATGCCTACATGAAGCAGAATGGCGACGGCTAAACCGCCGCCAATCCATTTAAAGATGCGTTTGTCGCGGCGCGATTCCAGACGGATGCCCACAACCGGCGCCAGCGAGCCGGAGCGGGGTCTGGAAGTCGTGCGGCCCACCGACTCGCCTACTGCGATCGGCATTTCGATCACCCGCCGCTGGTAGGGCCACACGGCACCCTCCCGGAATTCCAACTCCCTGGTGAGTCCCAGTATGACTACCGGATGATCGCTGGTAGAGACTTCCCCCACAAATCGCCGTGGTATCGAAAGCTCCAGCCCGGTCTTGCCATTCACCACCACCAGTTCCGCCCAAGTCGCTTTCCGGAACAGCCATTCGTTGTGTTCGATGTGGCGGATCGCGGGATAAAACGAGAAGCGGTGTCCCGGAATCGGTGGTATCGGGGGCGATGCCATCTTTGCTGATTCTACCAGTCTCTTTTAATGGCCTGAACGGTCGGCATTATTCGAGCGTGAAGAGTACTTGTCCAATTGCGCAGTCAGCGCGTGCGCGTCGGGGGGGGCCGTTACCGAGCCCATCAGTATTTCACGATTGTTCACCTTGCGGCCATAAAGTTCAGCGTCGCGGTCCGTATCGGGCCGCAAAGTGGCGCCGTTCAGGGAAACTCCGGCGAACAGCCCCTTGGAACGCGACCAGGCCAAAATCTCCGCATTCAACTTTACGTCGGTATTTGCATTGGCTGTGCGGCCTACCGGTCCGGCGGCCAGGGATGCATCCGCGCCCAAAGTAAATTTGTCGCCCAGCAAATGCTGCATGCCGCGTTTGTTCATCACCAGCATGATCAGATCAGTTGCCGAACCGCCGATCTGGAAACCCACGCTGCCGCCTTCCATACGGACCGCCGCCGGGGCGCCCCAGCCAGTACCGCTCGGGTTGCGGCACTCGGCAAAACCGCGTCCATATTCACCGCCCACCACGAAGGCGGCTTTTTTCATGCTGGGAATGATGATTACGCATTCCGCTTTTTCGAACAGCTCCTGTGGGATCGCCTTATCAGGCGTGGCCATGACCTCGCTCAGGACCGCTGCTGCATCGTTGAGCCGCTCGGCCGCTTTCGGTTGGTCAGCAGCCCAAGCTCCACTGGCAATCAGGAAAGATGCCGTAATCGCTAGACTTTTCATAGGGAAAACCTCCTGTACGGTGGGAGAGGCAGCAAATACTAAGCCACAGTGTGGAAGCTCACACTACGACCGTCCCAGAAAGCGTAAGCGCACGCTGAACGCCCGAGCCTGGCCTCTGGCGTAGGTGAGGAATTGCGGGGTACCGAAGACATTATTCACGAAGTTCGGATTCCCATTGTTTGTGATGTTGTCAAAGCCGAAACGCCAGGCCCACAAATAATGGATGGCACGGAACTGCCGTTCGAAGTGGAGATTGAGACTGAAGTAATTGGGATACCGGCGCGCGTTGGGTTGGCCCAGCAGAAAGCCTTCCTGATCCACCACGCTGAACGGGAAGCCGGTGCGATACTCCACCAGGTAGGAAGCTGTGAGATTGCGGGTCACGAAATCCAGAACCCCGTTCGACGTATTGTGCGGCAAGGGAACCCAGCCCCACATGTGGACGCGATTGGGAGTGTCCCAGGCGAGCGGCCCCGGCAACTGCGGAGCGAAGATGGGATTTTGCAGGTTGTAATCCACGGCTGCGCTGGTGTGGGCCCGCGACCTTGTATAGCCGATGAACCACTCGTACTTACCGGCGAAGGTGCGTTTCACGTTGAAATCGAAGGCGTCATACCGGTCGCGCCGCTCATTGTGCAGCGTGTAAGTGGCGCCGTTGTAGAAGTCCGGGCCGGATATCGCTGTCATGGTGTCGAAGGCAAAGCCCTGCTGGCCGGTTCGATGAATGAAGGATGCGGAGCCGTAGAACTCCCAAGGCAGCTTTCGCTCCGCACTCAGGCTGGCGGTCCGATAGTTCGGCGCGCGCAGTGCATTCTCATTCACCTGAAAGGTGGTTGGGACCGGCCCGTGCACAATTCCATTGGGCAGATAGAAAGTCGCGAAACTGGTCTGGTCCTGCTGGCGCGAGACGATTTCCAGGCTGATGGCGTCGTAGTAAATGCCCCATCCCGCCGACAGTTTCGTTCCGGCCAGCGCCTTCGGCGTCCAGGCGGCAGAGAGTCGCGGCGCCACTTCCAGGCTGCGCACAATCTCATTCCATTCCAGGCGGACGCCGCCTTCCACGGACAGATTCTCGCGCACCTGCCAGTGGTCCTGAACATAGTACGCGCCTTCGAAATTCTTATGCGCCGTGAAGGGATTGCCGCCGAAGGTGACGTAGCGCGCCAGCGAGCCATCCGCCTGCAAAACTTCATAATCGTGGCGCTGCACCGATTGATGGAAGGCTTCCCGCTCGAAGTCGATTCCAAACTTCACCTGGTGCGTGCCGTGGAAATGCAAGGTGGGCAGGAAGAGATCGGCCAGCGTTTGCTGCCGGTAAAAATGGCGGTCCAGGAGCTCGAAATAATTTCCACGGTCGCCGAATGGCGTGATCTGAAACAGGCTGTTTCCTTGCGGCAAACTGCGCAGCATTCCGCGCGTGTCGGCAAATCCCAGATCCAGCAGCGCGCCGTCGCTAAAATAATGCTGGTCGCGAATACTGCTCATAAAGGTCAATTGGCGAGTATTCGTCGTGGTTTCGGCCGGATTGAGAAAGCTCAGCCCGGTCCGGGTATTGTCCGCAACGTTGATCAGAAAGCCGGTCGTCACAATGTTGCGAGGTGTCAGGTTCACTTGTAGCCGGGTGAGATCGCTGAGAGTAGTGCCGTGGGTCCGGTTTTGGCCGTTGGGCAGGCCGTGAACAGTGTCGTTGCTATAGAAAACGTCGGCTCCATTGTGGAACCAGGCCCGTCCTTTGGCGAGGGGTCCGGATACCTTGAGCCGCGGGGTCCACTTGTTGACGTGCCAGCCGCCGTCGGAGGAAATGCCAGGAACGAAATTGGTGCCGCTGAATCGAAAGCGGTCGTCGCCCATGCGTGTGGCCAAGTCCAACACGCCGGCCGATCCGCGTCCATTTTCGGCGGAAAAGCGGCTGGTCTGTACGGTCATGGACTGAATGCTATCGATATTGACGCGCGCATCCAGTTGCCCGGTCACCGGGTTTGAGATGTTGAAGCCGTCCAGCGTGTAGTTGACCTGATTGGAAGAAGCCCCGTTGAAGTGGTAGCGTCCTGCGTTGTCCTGCACCACTCCGTCGAAGAGTTGCAACGCATTGCGATAGTCCTGCGGCGCCGGATACGGAACCGCCAGAATCTCCTGGTTGTCCAGTTCCTTGCGCTCGGAAGGTTGCTGTGGGTCCACTCCCGCGGGAGAGGCGGTCACGTCCACGCGTTCGGAGAGTTCCTGCTGGTGGTTCAGCGTGATCGTCAACTGGTTCGAAGTCTCGCCAAACTGCTGGTTGGGCGTGTGGAAAAGGTAGAAACCTAAACGATCCGCCCGGAGGTCATAGACTCCGGCGGAGGGCAGATTGATGTGAAAATTGCCGGCCTGGTCGGAGGATGCGATGCCAATCGGCTTGCCGCCTTCCGGCAGTCGAATCTCGATGCGCACTCCGGCCACGCCTTCACCGGTTTCGTCCACGGTTCGGCCGGACAGTCCGATTTGGGCTCGTGCCGCGCCCATGCACAGGACCACCGCCAACACGGTCCTCGAGATGGAGGTGAAAGTCATCCGCAAACAAAGAGCGGCCAGTCTACCCGTACAGGATACACCGTGGCGACTTCGGAAAAATGAAAAGGGGGAGCCCGAAGGCCCCCCCTTTGCGTCCGCCTGTGACACCAGCTACGTCAGAACGTGATTTTGGCGGAAACCTGGATGTTTCTGGGATTGCTGGAGAACACCTGGGTGGGGTCTCCGAACACACCAGAACCCGGAATCAGGAAGTTGTGGACGTCGCCGCCGGTGAACCCGATGGGCGCTACATCGTTGAGGAAGCCGCCGATGTATTGCGGGTGATTCAGGATGTTGAAGAACCGGCCGGCGAACTGGACCTTGACTCGTTCAGTGAAGTTGAAGGACTTCGCGAACGTCATGTCGAGGTCGTCGATCGGATTGAGATGCTCGGTATTCCGGCCGCCATTGGGCAGCGTGCCTTTCGGCGCCGCAATGTACCGCGCATTCGGATTGTTAACCAGAAAGCCCACGGTCGCTCCGGCGCTATTCTTCAGAGCCGTGGTGCCGGAGCCGATGGAGGGACTGCCGCTGGGATTGACAAAGGCCCGATCTCCGGCCGAGTCGCCATTCAAATTGGAATCCACCCCGCTCTGCACGTCATACAGCGTACCGGTCTGATAGATATAAACCGGCGCGATTTCCCAGTTACCCACGATGTTCTTCAGGAACCAGTTGCCGTTTTTGAAGGGATTCAACTGGTAGACCATCGCCGCGGAGAGCCGCTGGCGGTGGTCCAAAGCGGAACTGGAGCGATCCATATTCAGATTCGTGGAGTCTTGAGGACGGCGCGGAGTCAGATACGTGCTGAAGACTTCGGCGGTCGAATTGTCGATGTCGTGGCTGAGCGTGTAAGACAGCGTGAATTGCAGTCCGTTGGCGAAACGGCGCGTCACCTGGTTCGCCCACCCGTGATAGGTGGAACTGCCCCACGGCTGGTAACTGGTGATAATGCCCGTGAAGCCGGCGTTCAGATAGCCGGGAACCACGTTGGCCGATGCGTTATAGGCCGAGTTCAAGCTGTCCAGTGTGTTTGTCAGACCATTCAGCGTCGCCTGACTCGGCTGGGAGTAGAAGAGCGGCAGGGAGTTGGACGCGTTCACGACGGGCTGCCGGTTGAGTTGGATCTGCACCGGGAGGTGAAGGCCGCGAGTACCCACATATCGCGATTCCACCGTATAGTCGCCATGGAAAACGTGCTGCACTCCAAAGTTCCACTGAAGGGACTCGGGCCTCTGCTCATTGGGTACGTAGCCGCCGGTACCCGCCCGCGCGTCGGCTTGTGAAAGCGTGCCGCCGTTGGTGTTCGGCGTGATGCCGCCATGGGCCAGGAAGTTGCCTTGGTCCAGACCCGTGACGTCCACCGTGGTAGTCAACTGAGGCGGCAGAGTCAGCAGGCCGAAGTTGTCGATCATCACGTCGAAGTTGCGTCCGAAGCCGGCGCGGATGGAAGTTTTGCCGCTGGTGCCCGGCGAGTACGCGATGCCGATGCGCGGCATCCACGCGTCCGTCTGGGGCTGCGGCTTCTGGAAAGTGATTACGCCGGGGGCGTTCGAAATGGAGTTCAAGGTTTGCTGCTGTTCCGTCAGCGGGATGGTGACATATTCATAGCGCAGGCCGAGATTCACCGTCAGGTTGGGACGCACCTTCCACGCGTCGTTCGCAAATCCGGCTACCCACCAGCGATTGCCGTAATAAGTTACATTGCCGAGCGAGCGTTGCGCCAGGTAGTCGGGATTGTAGTCGAACAGGTAATCGGAGAGGTAGCTGTATTCGTAGTCTCCCCTCGCGCGTTGGGTGAAGCTCTGCGGAGAGATCAGGCGATATCCGTCGAAACCGAACTTGATAGTATGCGCTCCGTGCGTGATGCTCACGTTGTCCGTGAGTTGGTAAGTGTTCTGAATGGTGAATTGCGGGCCGTTGGGATCGGGTCCGATATTCACGCCGCCCAGTTCGTAGAGAGTGATGTTCGGGAACACATCCAGACCGGAGTAGGCGAAGTTGCCCACCGGTATGTTCTGATAGAGCCGGTTGAAGCCCAGGCGGAATTCATTGGTAGTGGTCGGGCTGAACGTGTGGAACTCAGACAGAGTGGCCAAATAAGCGTTGGTCGGAATGGTGCCAAAGAATGCAGGCAAGCTGGCCGAAGTATCGATGGTGCCTGAACGATTCAGAATGAACCGGCCGCGGACCGCGTCGAATTCGGAGACGTTGTCATCGATGGAAACCACCGCGTTCTCGTTATTCGTGAAACTCGGCGCGATCACTCCAATTTGCCCGATTTGCACGGATTGGGCCCCGGCGAGTTGGTTGCCGAGACTGGCATTGCCCGGCCCCACCAGCGGATAAGCGCCGCCCAGCGAAGCCGTCGAAGCTGCTGACGGGGCTGTGCCCAAATACTTCTGGAGAATTCCCAGATTCGTCTGATTGATTCCGGGCATGGAGGCCAGTGTGGAGTAGCCGGCCGCTGTCGGCGCATAAATCAGACCACCGGACGCGCTGCCGCCAATCGGATTGTATTCGTAGTCCACAAAGAAGAACAGCTTGTTCTTGCGGATCGGACCTCCCACGTCGCCGCCGAAGCGATTATTGTCGAAGCGCGGGTGGAGCGGTATCTGGTCGATGGAGGAAAGGTTGTCCGCCGCATTCATGTTGCGGTTTTCCAGGTATTCGTAAAGCGCGCCATGGAAGTCATTGCCGCCGCTCCGAACCACCTGATTGAACTGGCCGCCGGAAGAATGGCCGAAGTCCGCGCCAAACTGATTCTGCAGCACCGTGAATTCCTGGACCGCGTCATTGGGCACGCCGACTACCGGCCCGGTCACGCTGTCATTGTTATTGTCGATGCCTTCGATCGTGAAATTATTGTCGCGCGGACGCTGGCCGCCCACCGACGGTCCCGTGCCGACTCCCACGCCGCCGCTGCTGGTCACGCCGGCGTTCAACAGCGAAAGATTGATGACGCCGGACCCCGACGAGGCGGTCGGCAGTTCGGAAAGTTGCTGCGGACCGAAAGTCTGCTGCAACTGAGCCGTTGTCGTGTCGATCGTCGCCCCCGCGGCCGTCACTTCCACGGTCTGTGTCGACTGCCCGACTTCGAGATGAACGTTACTGGTGACCGTTTGATTCAACGCCACGGCTACACCCTTCTGTTGCGCTTGGGCGAAGCCGCTGGCCGTTACCAGAATCGTGTATGTGCCGGCCGGCAGGTTCGGGATTGTGTAATTGCCGTCCGAGGTTGATACGGTCGAGGTCTCCACGCCGGTGGCCTCATTCCGGGCCGTGACCTTGGCGCCTGGTATGGTGCCGCCACTCGGGTCGTATACAGTGCCAGTGAGATTACCGCTGATCGATTGCGCGAATGTACTCAGCGTACCCCAGGTGAAGATTGCAATCAGGGTAAGGAGCAGAGTCGTCCTGTGCGTCATCTTGTTATTTACTCCGTTCAGGTTTCGGGATAAATCCCTCTTCGCGCACAAAGAGGCACGCTCCACCCCAAGGTGATGGTCTCGACAGATTTGAGGACAAGCAAGTACGATACGGAACAAAACGGCCCGCTTCTCCGTGAGTTGGAGCGAATTGGCTATGAGATTCGGAAAAGCAGCCTACGGCTTCAAATAGGGGTCGGCGTTTACGTTGTCAAGAAAAGGGAACCAGTGGACGTTTTCGCGGAATACAAGTTAAGAAGCAGCGGCAGCCAGATGGCCTTCGATCCAGATGTCGAGTTGATGTTGCGCGTGGGTCGAGGAGAGGCCGGCAGCCATTTCGCCGTGCTGATGAATAAGCATCGCCCGGCAGTGGTCCACTTCATCTATCGCAAAGTAAACAACCTGGCGCTTGCCGAGGAACTCTCGCAGGAAGTCTTTCTGCGCGTCTTCCGTTCCCGCCAGTCCTATCAGCCCACGGCCAAGTTCCGCACGTGGCTGTTCCGCATTGCTACCAATCTTGCCCTGAATGCTGTTCGCGATTCGCGCAATGAAGCCGAAAGCTCAGCCCCACTTCAAATTGCGGACCGGCGTCCCTCCGTGGAAGATTTGCTGGTGCACCAGGTCAAGTTCGGAGAAGTCCGGCAGGCGATTGCCCGGTTGCCCGAATTGCAGCGCACGGCCGTGGTCATGCAGCGCTATCGCGAGATGGATTACGCCGCCATCGCGCGGGCGCTCCACTGTTCCGAATCCGCCGTGAAATCGCTGCTCTTCCGCGCCCACGAGACTCTGCGCCGCAGCCTGGCGCACATGGACCCCGTCGCCAAGCCGGCGTATCTGGACCGCATGGCGTCGTAATTGCCCAGCCGGCCAAAAGGCTACCTGTTGATCCACCGCTGTGCCGCCTCGGAATAGCGATGGCCTTGCACCTGGATCTGAGAAGCGGCGTCATTGATCTCGCGCAGATCTGCCTCGGACAGTTCGACCGATGCGGCGCCAATATTCTCATCCACCCGTTCCAGCTTTGTCGTTCCGGGGATCGGCACGATCCAGGGCTTCCGGGAAAGCAGCCAGGCAAGTGCGATCTGGGCGGGCGTCGCCTTTTTTCGCTGAGCGATGGCGCCGAGCAGATCGACCAGGACCCGGTTCGCCTTGCGAGCCTCGGGAGCGAAGCGCGGTACCGTGTTGCGGAAATCGTTCTTGTCGAAATCGGTGCTTTCGTCGATCTTTCCGGTGAGGTAGCCCTTTCCCAGAGGGCTGTAGGGAACCAGACCGATGCCGAGTTCTTCGAGCGTGGGAATAATTTCCTGCTCGGGCTCCCGCCACCACAGCGAGTACTCGCTCTGCAGCGCCGTGACGGGCTGGACCGCATGCGCGCGCCGAATGACGTCTACACCTGCTTCGGAAAGGCCGAAGTGTCTCACCTTGCCCTGCTGAATCAGATCCTTCACCGCGCCGGCGACCTCTTCAATCGGCACCTCGGGATCGACTCGGTGCTGATATAGCAGGTCGATGACCCCGGTCTGCAGCCGCTTGAGCGAGCCTTCCACGACCTTCGGAATGTGCTCCGGCCGGCTCTTTAGCCCCAGGTTGTTACCGCTCGCAGGATCGATGTTGAACCCGAATTTGGTGGCGATCACGACTTTGTCGCGGAAAGGGGCAACGGCCTCACCCACGAGTTCTTCGTTGATGAACGGACCGTAAACTTCGGCGGTATCGAAGAACGTGACGCCGCGCTCGAAGGCGCCGCGAATCACCGCGCTCATCTCCTGTTTGTCTTTCGGCGGACCGTAGCCGAAACTCATTCCCATGCAGCCGAGACCGATGGCGGATACTTCGAGGCCGCTTTTCCCCAGTTTTCGTTTTTGCATTCTCACTCCTGAATGGTCCATTCCACATCTCCATCCTAAGGAGAATCGATCTGAAACCGGTATCCTGATTCTTCCGAATTGTTGCCCATTCCTCTTGCTCGCGGGCCTATTTGAGACGTTCGCCTATCGCGGTCCAGCCAGCAGATCGATCGGTGTGTACGAGAGCAGGGTTCGGGCGGGGAGGGCGTACAGTTCGAACTCGTACCTTCCGGGTTGCAGGAGAGCGCGATCCACGGTGAAGTACACGGCGCCTGACGATTCGCGCGCCGGGAGGTTTAGCTCGGTACGCCGCGGCGTGCGCACCAGGACGGCATAGCGCGAAACGTGGTCGGCGGCGGCTACTGGCAGGGCGAAAGAGACGGCGCCGTCGCCGGGCGGCAGCGTTCGGGACTCTACGTGAGAACTGCCGCGGAGCGCTTCCCCGGGAAGCACAATGCTGGCCGCTTGCGGCAGCGGCACCCGGCGAATGGCGCCGAATTCGAAGATCAGCCCGCAGGTGACAAGCAACGCCGCCGCGCACAAGAGCCACTGGTTGCGATACCGGCGACTGGTGCGCCGCTCGTGAGCGGCAAGGGCTTGCGCGGTGCGGTAGCGCGCGCGTCCCTCGACGGTGGAAAGCAGGGCCGCTTCCACCATACGAGCTTCCTCAGGAAGCAATTCCGAGCGGGCGTAGCTATCGATGAGGCTCTCCTCCATGCTGGCGAGCGAAGCGTAAAGCTCCTCATCGACGAGAATGCGATCGGCGATTTGCCGGCGCTCATTTTCCGGAAGGATGGCGAGGAGGTACTCGGCCATTCGACGCTCTTCCGGAGTGAAGCGCTCCATCATGATTATTTTGCTCCCCAACTTTTTGTGGTGTGATTGGCGGATCCGTCACGCTGGCTCATGCAAGCCTCCAGGATTTCGCGCAGTCGCAGGGCGCGATTGCGCAGGGCGCCGGGAAGCATGCCGAGTTCCTTGGCCAGCTTTTTGCGGTTATTGATGCGACTGGCATGATCGCCCTCGTAGTACCGCAAAATGAAACGGCGCTGGTCGGGTGTGAAACACTCCAGACAGCGGTCAAGGTGGGCGAGCGCCAGATCAAGTTCCGGACCGGCGGGCGTCGGGGCGGCGATGAATTCCAGGGGAGCCTCGCCGGCAGGCTGTTCCTTACGGCGGCGGGCGTACTCTTCTTTGGCAACCATGCGCGCCACCGCGGCCACGTATGCCTTGAGGTCGCGGATTTCCTCGCCCTCGCCGAGCTTGCGCGCCAGCACGTCGAGACACCCATCGGCCAGCGATTGGGGGTCTGGGCAGCGTTCCCAGCTGAAGAAGCGGATGAGTTTGCAGCGCAGGAGTTCATATTCCTCGCCGGCCTCCTCGCGGCTGTTTCCAAGGCGCTGCAAGAGGGCGCGAAGGTCGTTGGGGCCGAGGCCTGGATGAGGGTGGCTGCTACGGCTCACGCGGGGGTCCCCAGGGCGAAATGCGCCAGTCCCCCGCGAACAGAAATGGGGCCCAGTTTTCGACGGCGCTCCAGCGGGGATCGTGGAGCATGGCCAGTTGGGCGATGCGAAGAGCATCGGCCGGGGTGCGGTGTTCGCTGACAAGGCCCTGGTAAAAGCGCCGCATGAATTCCGCCGAGCCTCTGTCGTCCACCTTCCACAAACTGGCCACCACGCCCTTGGCTCCAGCATACAGAAACGCGCGGGTGAGACTCAAAATGCCCTCGCCTTTCAGCCAGGGACCCGCCGCGGTGTCGCAAGAAGAGAGGACCACAAGCTGGCGGCGGATTCGCAAATTGTAGATCTCGCCGATGGGGAGGTTGCCGCCGGAAAAAATCAGGCGCGCCGCATCCGGGTGCGGGCCCTCCACCACGGCATGAGTGGCCAGGTGCAAAATGGCGCCTGGATCCATGGCGGCACGCCGGAAATTCGCGCTGCTGGCGTCGGAATCCAACCACGCGCTTGTGAGCGACGCTCCGGCTTTGGCCGTGATATCGGCCGCCTCTTCGCGGGAGAAGCGGAGACGGGCGAATTCGGGGGACGCCGTCTCGCTGGAATGGCCGCCCGCCCGCAGGTCGGCCGTCGAGAAGATTGGGTCGGCGAAAACCGCAATACGGCGAGGATAGGCAGGCTGATTCCGGCGAATGGCCGCTACCAGGGAAGCCGACGGGGCGGAGACAATCTGCGAATGCTCCACCAGCCGGGGTCCGCCTTCCATGGCAGGCAGAGCGGCGAACGGCACGCGCTCCAGGCCGCCATCGGCGACGATAATCACTCGCGCGGTGCGCATGGGAATCTTCAGCGGCCACCAGACAAGCCGCGCCACCGTATTGAGGGCCACGTCGGAAGGGCCGAGTCCGGCGAGTGCGCCATTCAGAGACGTGCTGCCCGGCAGGAGAACAGCGCTCACCCGGGCGGCGGAAACCACGAAAGCGATGGTGCGCTCCGCGTTTACAGAGTATTCCACCAGCACCGTGCCGGGATCGAGAAGTTCGCGGGCGCTCCGCGCGGAGACCACTTGGGGCAGCGATTCGTCCTTCGCGGTCCCGGCGCGCTGCACGGCATCGAGCAGGCTTCGCGCTCGGGCCCGCTCACTCCAGGTGAAGCCATCGGCGGCGCCCGAGGCTCCGGCGGCGAGCGCCAGATCCATGGCGAAATCGTAAAAATCGCGATAGGTGGAAAAATACGACGTGCGCAAGTCGCGCGTGCGTAGCTCCATCCGCGTGCTTTCGATGAGGGTTGCGGCCTCACCCATGCGGCGGCGGGCAACCGGCAAGGCTCCGGCGGCGCGTTCCAAGCGGGCAAGCGCGGCCAGAGACTGCGCTTCGCCGGTGCGATTGTTGACGCTGCGGCTTTCAGCCAGGGCTTCATTGAGCACGAGGCGCGCTTGCTGAAGTTTCCCCAGAGCCAAATAGCTCAAACCCATTTTTCGCCGGCTCTCCGCGGCGGCGCGGGTGTCGCCCAGTTCCGTTTTGAGCGTCAGCGATTCCTGGTAGTCAGCCAGCGCTTGTGTGTGGTCGCCCTGGTTGGCGGCGACGTCGCCCAGGTTCTGCAGGATGTAGGCATGGGCTTGGCGGTTGCCGAGCGCGAGCGCGAGGCGCCGGGCTTCCTCAAAATCGGACCGCGCCGAAGTGTGGTCGCCCAGTGTTTCATTCAGCATGCCCAAGTTATTAGTCGTCATCATCAGGCCGTTCTGGTCCTTGAGCCGGTTCCAGACGGAGGTGGCTTCGGCATACGAGGAGCGGGCAGCCTGGATGTCGCCGAGTTCAACCTGCAGGAGCCCGAGGGCGTTGAGTACCGTGGCTTGCCAGCGGCTTTCGTTCAGTTTGCGAAACACAGCCAGGGACGCGCGCAGGTCATCCAGGGCGTCCTGCAACTCACCCAGATTGAGAAACGATTTTGCGCGGGCATAGAGGGTGATGCCGCGGCCGAACTCGTCGCGTAGTTCGGCGCGGATGGCCAGGACGGCGTCGAATTCAACAATGGCGGCGCGGCCCTCGCTCATTTCGTCCATGGCAGCGGCAAGATTCTGGTGAATCACGGACTCTTCAAAGCGCCAGGGCGATTGTTTGAGAATGGCGAGGGCGCGGGCGAACTGCTCGCGGGCGGCAGGAAACTCCTGACGGTCCATGTACAGAATTCCCAGGAGGCGCAGGCAGCTGGCCTGTTTATAGGTATCGCCAGATTCGGCGAAGAAGGACGCCGCTTCGCGGAGGTGGACAATTCTCTCGGCGGCTGCGAGTTTGGGGGGCGCGGGCGCCAGCAGATTGCCTTCGGCCTCCCACTGTCGGCGGTCGCGATCGCTGGCTTCCCGAGGTGGGGCGATGGCCAGGCGGTAGTGGGCCGCTCCGCCGCTTTTTGCCACCGATAGCGAGATGCGCCAACTTGCGCCGCATTTGCCGAGGAGGCCCAGGCGGATGCTGGCAACGGAATAGGCAACGGACACGAGTTCGCGGACCGTCTGGCCGTCGGCACGGACAGTCACTTTCACATCGGCGTGCTGCCTGTCGATTTCGATGCTGGTGAACTGCGTCGGGGAAAGCGTGAGATCGTAATCGAAAGCGGCGCCGGGAGGAATGTCGCCTTCGAGAAACTGGGGCGCGGCACGCGCGGTCGGGACGAACGGAATGATGCAGCTCACCGCCAGAACCACAGCGGTCGCACAACTCATTCAGTGCCTGCCATTGGGGTCTGCTTTTTCGCTTTGCTCAGACTATCACGAGCTGCTGCGAGTTTACCTCACACTTGGAAAATAAGGCATGCCCCGGATGGACTACTACGTTGGATACCCGTCCGGGGCTCGAAAGAGATCAGGCCGGAGGAGATCAGGCCTGACCCCGGCGGCGTCGGACGCGGAGGGCGACGGCAGCCAACCCGCTGCCAAGCAGTAGCACGGTGGAGGGGTCGGGGGTAGAAGTGGGAATGGGATCCGGCGCCAGGAATTGCAAAATGGGCTGGCTCAGCCAATCGTGAGCGGCATCCTCGCATCCGAACGAATGCGGCGTAGCGCAGGTGCTGGTATCGAATTGCGCAGTCGAGAGGAACGCCGCTCCGCTATCGCCGGTGAAGTTGACGCCGAGGTCATCAAGATTCGGCGTGGAGCTAAGCGGTCCAACATCTTCGAAGCCGACGAAGTACTGCTGTCCCGCAGTCAGCGTAATGGGTGAAGCAAAGGTTCCGCCACCGAGCGTTCCTTCGGCGAGGGAGGAATCGAATTGAAAGGACCCGAGCAGCGTGCCGCCGGCGGCAGGAGTATCGCCCTGATAAAGGACAACGGTGACAGTCCGGTTCTGGACAACAGTAAGGTTGGGAATCGAAAACTCCGTATTGATGCCAATCAGGTCGTATCCGGATGCGGGAGTGTAGAACCATCCCACATCATCGACGCCCCAGTAAGCACCGTTATCGGCGCTGAAACCGTCGTTAATGTGGTCGGCCAGAACGCTGGCATGTGCACCCGTGGATACCATCAATCCGGCGAGAATCGTCAAAGACGAAAAGAGAGTGGACTTCATCGCTGCTCCTCCAATGTGTTTCCGAGCTTTCACTCGTCTAATCTGTGTGAGACGAACCGTGAAACCGTCACGCCCCAACTGTCCGAAGGAACACATACTGAGGCCCGAGTAGGATAGACGATCGCCTTGCGTCGTCTGTCCAAGCCGAGCAGAGCTCGACTAAGCGCTCGCTTTTGGGATTTCCGATCAGGCGACTGCCTCCCGCGAAGTGGTATTTTTCTTGTGTGAATGAAGCGCAGCGGCTATCCGGCTTGATTCTGGAATCGCTCGACCAGGAGCGGGATTCAGCGGATCTCGCGCGCCAGGCTTATCGCAGCCGGACACAGTTCTATCGCGTGTTCCAGGCGATCATTGAGGAAACGCCGGTGGCCCTGCGGCGGAGGCTGCTGCTGGAAAGAGCGGCATGGCAACTGTCCCGCACCCGCCTCTCCGTGACGGACGTCAGCCTGAACGCGAATTATCAGTCGCTGGAAGCCTTCTCCAGAGCCTTCCGCAAGGCGTTCCGCGTTTCACCGAGCCTCTATCGACGCATGGGGGCCACCTACACTCTCCTCCACGCGCCCAACGGAATTCACCACTTTTCCGGGATTGATCACACGAAAGGAACTCGTCAGAATATGGACCTCTTCGACATCTTCTCCGGCCAGGAATCCTGGCATACCCGGCGTCTCCTCGACTTGGCAAAGACGCTAAAAGATGAACAGCTCGACCGACCGCTGCAGAACCCGGTCAAGGTTTTTCCCTGGGATGGCGCGGATCAGACTCTGCGGCAGATCCTGGACCGCATGGTGCAGACCAAAGAGGCCTGGGCCGCGGCACTCACCGGCGGCAGTTGGGCGCCTGCGGACGATGGACCCCCCGCCGGCCGCACTCCTTCCGCCATGCTCTCACGCCTGGACCAAGCCGACGCGAAGTTCCATGGCGTGCTCTCGGAGGTGCGCAATCGCAGCGCCTGGGAAGACACCTTCGTCGATGCGCTCTGCGAGCCGCCCGAGACTTTCACCTTCGGCGGCATGTTCGCTCACGTGATTACGTTCAATGCTCACCGTCGGATGCTCGCCATGGACGCTCTGCGCCATCTGGGAGTGACGGTGGAAGGCTTTGGCTGTCCCAGCGAGTATCTCGCCAGCCTCACGCCCGCTACTTAAACAGTCCCCGCCGGCCGGATACGAAGTCGGCCCATTGCTCGAAGGCCTTCATCTGCTGATCGAGCTTCGTATCGATCACCAACTTCTCCACTTCGGTGCGGGTCTGACGCCTCAGCCGCTCCGGACTCTCGGCGAAGCCCCAAAGTAGTACGGATGCGGCAGCCAGCGTCGCCTTCTCTTCGCGTTGATTCACGCGGTCGAAGGTGTCGGACTCCGCATGATAGTCGGGCAGGTAGGGAATCGGGTCCTGAATGCCGACCAGATTGGGCACGCCGGAGAGTAGAAAATCGAAGTTGTCGGTCCCGTCGATCGCGTCGTTGCTGTGCTCGGTGGCGGCCAGTCCGCTCACCGCGCTGAGCGCTGCATTCGTCGGTGCCCGCAGATCCTCCCGGCCATTCAGATAGAATCCCAAGAGCCGGCCCGACCCCGTATCGAAGGTGACTGTCGCGGCAAACCGGTCCAGCTCACTCCGATGACGCTCCACGTAACGGCGGGAGCCCCACATCCCCTGCTCCTCGCCCGTAAACAGGACGAACCGAATCGTCCGCCGCGGAACCAGCCCCAGTTGTTTGAAGCCTCGCGCCAGATCGAGCACCAGCGCCACGTTCACGCCATTATCCTCGGCGCCCGTGCCCAGATCCCACGAGTCCAGATGGGCTCCCACCAGCACCACCTCGTCGGGCTTCTCCCGGCCGCGAATCTCGGCAACCACGTTCTGCGATTCGTACTCGCCGCCCACTCGATTCTGGAGATTCAGCCGCACGCGCACTTCGCCCTTGCCGGCAAGCCGCGCCAGTCGCTCGGCATGCTCGCGGCTCACGATCGCCGCCGGAATGCCAATCAGGGAACCGTCGAGGCTCAGCGGATGGCGATACAGCAGGCCTCGCGGACGAGTAGATTGCAACAGGAGAGCGGCCACCCCGGCCTTCTTCGCCGCGGCAATGAGCGAACTGTTGCGAACATACTCGGCGAACAGATCGTCGAACGTCTTCATCTCCTTGCTGTGAATCAGCGCGATCGAACCCCTCGCCCGCGGCCCCAATTGCGCAAAATCGGCCTCCGAGCCTTCGTTCGCATCCACCAGGCGCGCCTCGATAGCGCCACTAGTCGACGCCGTGAACGGCGCGGCCGCCAATCGCAAGGGAAACTGCTCCGGCGCAATCGCCGAGGCTTCGGCGGAAACCGGAAGCCACAGATTGGGAATCTGGAAGCTTTCCAGAACCGGATTCAGACCGGCCGCCTGGAATTTGCTCTCACTCCACTTGATCGCTCTCGAAGCCGCGGCCGACCCCGTCGGACGGCCTCCGATGCGGTCGCACAATTCCTGAAGGTCATCGAAAATCGGAGTGTCCCCCAGGGCGCGCGCCGCCAGACGTTGAGGTGCGTCCTGCGTCTGCGCGCTGACCAGTCCGGTCAGCAGCAGCCAGTAAAACGGAAAAAGTTTTGTCATGAAACCCAATCGACCCGCCTGCTCATTCGACGAATTCTATCAGGTGTTTCACGTGCATTCTGACTCCTGGCTCCTGACTTCTGGCTCCTGGCTCCTGACTTCTGACTTCTGACTCCTGACTTCTGGCTCCTGACTCCTGACTTCTGACTCCCAAATCCCGCAGGGATTTCAAGGGCGGAGCCCTTGTCTACGCTTTCACGAGTTCCGGGACATTTTCCGCTGTCGGAAGTTTCCTCGCCATGATGCCTGCCTCTTGCTCGCCGTCGAGGTCGAGAATTTCGCGGAAGGCCGCCTCAATCGTTCGCACGCCGTTGCTCAACTCCTGAAGCCAACCGCTCCAGAACTCGTCGATCGAAGGCACCACGTGCGTCTGACGAATCTCGCGCTGAATGTCCTTCCGCATGGACGGCAGGTCGAAACCACGCAGCATGGCGGCCCCCGCATCCGTGAGATTGATCCGGTCGCTCACCTCGACGCAGAGAAGATCTTTCCGGAACGTGCGCTCCAGGCCATTCTTGCCGGTAAACGAGATGCGCTCCTGAAAGGTGATGGAGCCCGAAAGAGCCTGGGCGTCATTGGTCATCTGCAAGAGCGTCGTGGCGGTCGTGGGCGCCTTCACTCCGATCGGCGGACTCGTATCGTGCAGCCGGACCTGCGAGGGACCGGAGATGCCCACCCAAAGATCGCTCGCCAATTGCGTCATCGAAAAGTAGTTTGCCACGATGGCTTCCAGTTCGCGGTCCTCCAGCTTTTCGATTTCCTTGGCCTTGAAACGCGTGGCTTCATCGGCGCGCTTGATGAAGTCGGCCTGATACTGCGTGTTCGCGTACAAGCGGTTGAGAATTTCCGCTGTCCAGTTCGGCTGATTGTAGGTCCAGGCCACCGGCACGATCTCGGCGCCTAATTGTTGGAGCCGCACCACAATCGTGTAGATCAGCTTCTTGTTGCTGCTCTCGATGTAAACCCGGCCTTCGTTGAAATCCAGCAATACCGGGACCTGCTTGCGCACCGCCGCCGTTACGCCCAGCGTATCCTGGTCCACCGACTTCTTATCGATCGCCTGCAGAAAACGGTAAGGCCGCTCCAATAGGCTGTAGGAACGCTGTTCCTTGATGGAAGCCAGATCGCTAACGTCCTTCCATTCATTTGAGACGGCCCACAAGCCGTACCAGGCCATCGTCCCGTGAACCTGGAATTGCGCCGCGCTGAAGCCATAGCCCGCGCAGTCCAGAATTTCGGCCGCAAGCGTGTAATCCGAGCCTTCCTCGCGCTCCGTGATCGCGAACTGCGCCAGTGCTTCCTGATGCTCTAACGCAATGGGATGCTCTTCATCCAGTCGCGGCGCCCGAAAAGGATTGATTCCCAGTGCATCGGAACTGAATTGCCGGGTAACGGCGGAGGCTGCCATCTGTGAGCAACCCGCCATGATCGCCCGGTCTTCCAGGCTCGTTTTGAAAGCTTCCAGCGACTCTTTGGCTAACCCAACAATGGCCCACGTACCACGTCCAAACATGCGTACTTTCCTGTTCTTGTTCTGTGAAGGTCCGTCAGGCTCTGGCAAGGCCGGCGATCCCGTCGCCGGTGCCCCTGACTTCCTAACCTTTTTACCACGCCGCGCCTTTTTCGTCTGCCAGGCCCTCCCTGGCAGGTGTTGTACGATGGCAACAGCGCCCCGTAGCGCTGAAAGCTGGCGTTTGAAACAAGGAGAACCGACAATGAAATTGGCGAAAGCGGCGTTGCTTTGCACGCTCGCGTCCCTGGCAGCCTGGTCCCAGACCAATATTGGCGAACAGAAGCCCGAAGCCAGCCTTCCCTTCAATATGACTACGGTGGCCACCTTCAAGCTGCCGTGGCGAATGGCCTTCCTGCCCGATGGCCGCATGCTCATTACGGAGAAACCCGGGCCGCTCTGGGTGGTGTCTCAACAGGGCGAGAAGATTCAGGTGGAGAACACTCCGCCCGTCTATTTCCAGGGTCAGAATGGCATGATGGGCGTCTTCCTGTCGCCGCAATACGCCACCGATCACAAAATCTACCTCACCTATGTCGAGCCGGGTGACTATGGCGGGGGCTTCGCGCTCGGCCGCGCCAAACTGGACCTCACCGCTACTTCGGCCAAACTGGAAAATCTGGAAGTGTTGTGGCGCCAAAGGCCCACGGGCAAGGGCGGCCAGGCGGGCGGCCCCATCGCCTTCTCGGCGGATGGCAAGGACCTGTTCCTCGCCGTCGGTGATCGCCAGCGCTTTTACCCAGCCCAGGATCCCGACCAGCCGGTCGGCAAGATCCTCCGCTTGACCCTCGACGGCAAACCCGCCCCCGGCAATCCCAACTATGGCAAAACCGGCGCCGCCACCATCCCCCTCATCGACCCGCCCCGCGACACCGAAGCCGCCAAGACCGCCAAAGTGGTCAGCACCTATACCTTTCCAGGTCCGAACCTGACTCCCGCCGAAACCTGGGCTACCGGCGTCCGCACGCCCTACGGAATGGCCTTTTCCCCGGCCGGCGAATTGTGGGAGGTCGAGCATGGCCCGCGCGGCGGCGACGAACTGAACCTGATCGAGCGCGGCAAAAACTATGGCTGGCCGTTGGTTTCTTATGGCAACAACTATAACGGCGTGCCCATTCCCCGGCCCGACACGCGGCCCGATTTGACCCAGCCCGTGCTCTATTGGGTGCCCGTAATCGCACCCGGCAACCTGATGTTCTACCGCGGAACCAAGTCCTTTCCGCAATGGAACGGCAATGGCTTCGTGAGCGGCCTCGCCACCCAGTCGATCAACCGCATTATCTTCGACGGCCACGGCGGCGCCAAAAGTGCCGAGCGCTGGGAAGTGGGCCACCGCGTCCGCGATGTGGAAGAGGCTCCCGATGGCTCTCTGTGGATGCTCGAAGACGCCAATCCCGGCGCGCTGATCCATCTCACACCAAAAACCGCCCCCGGACGTTAAACAAGCAGGAGGCTGTCGTGGGGAAACGGCACGCGTTATCGTCCGTTCTATTCCTCGCATCTTTGCACGCGCAGGCTCCGCCCGTCTGCGGTCCGTCCCCAGACGTGCAATCGGCGCTCGCCCGCGTTCCCGACTACCAGGCGGCCGGCCAGTTCGATTACGATTTCCAGCAATCGCGCCGCGCTGCCATTCTCGGCCTGATGCAGCGCTATCCGGACGACGTCTTCGTTCAGCGCGAGTACATTGCCGCCCTGTCGAACCGCGACGCGCCCGCCGAACGGCTCAAGATCATCGCCGAGTACAAAGCCCTCCACAGTCGGCAGCCTGGCGATGCTTACGTCGCCTACCTGTACGGCTCCACTCTGCTCGGTCAGGACACACCGCAGGCCGTCACGCTCTTCACCGGAGCCCTCGAAAAGGCCCCCAGCTTTCCCTGGCCGCATTTGCAGTTGGCCTCGGTTTACTCCACCCCGGCCTTCCTCAACAAAGGCAAGCCTCTGGAACACGTCAAAGCCTTTCTTTCCGCCTGCCCCGCCGCTCTGGAAGTCTACTCTTCAGTGACC
>DASZMZ010000301.1:0-25318 GCA_035551455.1 Candidatus Sulfopaludibacter sp. | reverse complement strand
AACTGGCCGCCGAGGTCATTGCCATGTCGCGCATTGAGGCCGGCAAGATTCACCTGGAGAAGCAACCTGTGCAGGCCGAAGAATTGATCTCCAACGTGATGGCCGATCTGCGTCCGGCTCTCCACGGGAGAGTCATCGACGTGCGAATCGCCGCGGGGCTGCCGGATGCGGAAGCCGATCCGGAATTCGTGCAGCAGGTGTTGAAACAGCTGGTGGAAAACGCGTTGAAGTATTCGCCGGCTGGTTCTGCGATCACGGTTTCGGCGGTGCGGAATGACAACAGGATCGTGATGGGAGTCGCGGATCGGGGTCCGGGCATCGAAGAGAATGAGAGGGCGCTGATCTTCGATAAATTCTTTCGAGGCCGCCGTCACCGGTTCGAGACGAAGGGAACGGGAATGGGACTGGCCATCGCCAAAGGAATCATGGAAGCGCACCGGGAGCGGATCTGGGTGGAGAGCGAAGTGGGTCAGGGGTCGGCCTTTTATTTCACGCTCGCCGTATCGGGAGGGGCCAGTCATTGAGCGCCGGAAAGATTTTGGTGGTGGACGACGATCCGCAAATCCGCCGGGTGATGAAGGCCACGCTGGTGTCGCACAGCTACGAAGTGATCGAAGCGCGGACCGGCGAAGACGCGCTGGAAATGGTTGCGCGGGAAACCCCGAGCCTGGTGCTGCTCGACATGAACATGCCTGGAATCGGGGGCCTGGAGACGTGCCGCGTTCTGCGGTCGACCATGGATATTCCCGTGATTATTCTCTCCGTACGCAATACGGAGAAAGACAAAGTGGCGGCGCTGGATGCGGGCGCGGACGATTACGTCACCAAGCCCTTCGGCATCGAGGAATTGTTGGCCAGGATTCGGGCGGCGCTCCGCCGGTCGTCTGCATCCTCCGAGTCGGGGCCGCAGGCGTTTGCGGCAGAGGATCTGGAGATCGACTTCACCACGCGGCGGGTGCGCGCGAAGGGCGCGGAGGTGCGGCTCACTCCGAAGGAATTCGATCTGCTGCGGTATCTGGTGGCGCACGAGGGAAAGCCGGTGAGTCACCGGGAGCTGCTGCAGTCGATCTGGGGCCCGGATTATGGCGACGAGCCGGAGTATCTGCGGGTCTTCATCAATCAGGTGCGGAAAAAGATCGAGGCGAATCCGGCGAAGCCCAAGTATATTCTGACCGAGCCTTGGATCGGCTATAAGTTTGTTTCGGGCCGGAGTTGAGCATCCGAAGGGCTACCCGTTAACTCAATCCTGATTGTTTCTTTACGACTTCTTTATGGCCGGATTTCTACCCTGGAGTCATGGAGACGCGTGGAGAGCTTCGGATCGATCCGGGAACGCTGGTAGGCGATAGTCCCGCTCCGACAATCGAACTGGCCGTGTTGTACACGGAACCCGTTCTGGCCGAGGCGCTGCTGCGCCATGCGGTCGCACTGACGGCGGGGCTGGACGCCACCATTCATCTGGTGGCTGTACACGCGGTGCCTTATCCCCGCGACTTTGAGTGCCCATCGGCCATTCATGCGCACCTGGTGCAGCAACTCATTGAGCTGGCCAGCCACTGTGCGCGGCCCGTCCATCCGGTGGTGGTGCTGGCGCGCAGCCGGGAGGAAGGCTTCCAATTCGCGCTCCACCCCGAGTCCACCGTGTTGGTCGGTTCGCGGCGGCGGCTGATGCGGACGGCGGAAGAAAAGCTGGCGCGCGCCCTGGCGCACGACGGTCACAAAGTCGCTCTGGTGCACATCGCATAAGGGGGCAAAATGTTGGATCTGTTTTTCGTAATTCTCACGATTCTGTTTTTCGCGCTGAGCTGGGCATTCGTCAAGGGATGCGACCGCTTATAGCATCCCGGAGGTCACACATGGAATACATCGTTTCACTGTTGGTGGCGGCTGGGGCGGCCGTGTACCTGTTCTATGCGCTGCTTCGCCCCGAGAGGTTTTGACACGTTATGACCGGCAACGGTTTTCTACAAATTGCGCTGTATTTCCTGGTGCTGATCGCTCTGGTGAAGCCCATGGGCACGTTCATGGCGAAGGTATTCTCGGGCGAGCGGACCTTTTTGCATCCGGTGCTGCGTCCGGTGGAGACCGCGGTCTACCGCATCTGCGGTGTCCACGAGACCATCGAACAGGACTGGAAACAATACGCCGGCGCCATGCTGGTTTTTAGCGCCATAGGAATTGTTTTCACCTACGCGTTCCTGCGGCTGCAGCAATGGCTCCCGCTCAATCCGCAAGGCTTCGGCAATCTGGCGCAGGACCTCTCGTTCAATACCGCCACCAGTTTCGGCACCAACACCAACTGGCAGGTCTATTCAGGCGAAACCACCATGAGTTATCTCAGTCAGATGGTAGGCCTGGCGACTCACAACTTCTGGTCGGCGGCCGCCGGCATTGTGGTGGCGATTGCGCTGGTGCGGGGCTTCGCGCGCCACTCCACCAGGCTGCTGGGCAATTTCTGGGTGGATTTCACGCGCTGCACTCTGTACATCCTGCTGCCGCTTTCCGTCGCCGGCGCGCTGCTGCTGTGCTCGCAGGGCGTGATCCAGAATTTGAATCCTTACACCAAGGCGACCACGCTGGAAGGCGCGGTCCAGACTATTCCGCAGGGTCCGGTAGCTTCGCAGGAAGCCATCAAGGAACTGGGGACGAACGGCGGCGGATTCTTCAACGCCAATTCGGCGCACCCCTATGAGAATCCGTCGCCCTTCACCAACTTCGTGGAGATGATTTTCATTTTCCTGATTCCCGCGGGGCTGACATACACGTTCGGCAAAATGGTGAAGGACACGCGGCAGGGCTGGGCTCTCTTCGCCGCGATGAGTGTGTTGTGGCTGGCGGGCGTGGTGGTGGTCTATTGGGCCGAGCAGGCAGGCAATCCCAACATCTCTAACCTGGGCGTGCAGGCGCAGGCCACCGGTTCGCAGCCGGGCGGCAACATGGAAGGCAAAGAAGTCCGCAACGGCATCGCGAACTCGGCTCTGTTCGCCGTAATCACCACGGATGCGAGTTGCGGAGCCGTGAATGCGTCGCACGACAGCCTGACCCCGCTCGGCGGTCTTGTGCCGCTTGTGAATATCGAATTGGGCGAGGTGATCTTCGGCGGGGTCGGGTCCGGCCTCTACGGCATTCTGCTGTTTGCGGTGCTGGCTGTCTTTCTGGCGGGCCTGATGGTGGGCCGCACGCCCGAATATCTGGGAAAAAAGATCGAGCAGAAGGAAGTAAAGATGATGATGCTGGCGGTGCTGGTGCTGGCCTTCACGATTCTTGGCTTCGCCGGCGTGGCCGTCAACGCTCACTTCACGCCGAAGGGTTATCTGAATCCTCCCGGCCCGGCCACGGCGAACCTGGGGAACAACGGACCGCACGGCCTGTCCGAAATTTTGTACACCTACACCAGCGCCGCGGGCAATAACGGCAGCGCCTTCGGCGGCATCAACGCGACCACTCCCTACTTCAATACCACCATGGGCCTGGCGATGTTGATGGGCCGATTTCTGATGATGATCCCCCTGCTGGCGGCGGCCGGCAGTCTGGCGCAGAAGAAACTGGTGCCCGTCTCGGCAGGAACCTTCCCCACCCACGGACCCCTCTTCGTGAGCCTGCTGGTAGGCGTGGTGGTGATTGTGGGCGCTCTGACATTCTTCCCGGCCCTGTCACTTGGTCCCATAGTGGAGCACTTCCTGATGCACGCAGGGAGGCTCTGGAGCTAGTATGTCGACAACCCTCACTACCCCTTCGCAAATGGACGACGTCACTTCGCTGCTGCCCAAAAAGGCGCCGCGGTCGCGACCGCTATTCGACCCGCCGCTAGTCAGGCGCGCCATCTGGGATTCGATCGGGAAGCTGAATCCGCGCGCCATGATGAAGAACCCGGTGATGTTCGTGGTGGAACTCGGCGCCGCGATGACGACGGTGCTGGCGGTGCGGGACGCCATATCGGGCACGGGCGTGGCAGGCTTCACTTTCCAGATCATGCTCTGGCTGTGGTTCACGGTGTTGTTTGCGAACTTCGCCGAAGCCATGGCGGAGGGTCGCGGAAAAGCGCAGGCCGACACGCTGCGCAAAACCAAAACGGAGACCACGGCGCGGCGGCTGCAGAACGGCAAGTTGGAGGTGGTCTCGGCCACGCAATTGCGGTCCGGCGACCTGGTGATCGTCGAAGCCGGCGAGACTATTCCCGGCGACGGCGACGTGGTGGAAGGCATCGCCAGCGTGGACGAATCGGCCATTACCGGTGAAAGCGCGCCGGTGATCCGCGAGTCCGGCGGCGACCGCAGCGCGGTGACCGGCGGTACCAAAGTGCTCTCCGACTGGATCCGCGTGCGCATCACATCCAACCCCGGCGAGACGTTCTTAGACCGCATGATCGCGCTGGTGGAAGGGGCCGAGCGCCAGAAGACACCGAACGAAATTGCGCTGAACATCGTGATTGCGGGGCTGACGCTGGTGTTCCTGCTGGCCGTGGTGACTCTGCAGCCGTTCGCGATTTACAGCGTGAAAGCCAGTGGGAGCGGGTCTGCGCCCACGGTGACGGTGCTGATCTCGCTCCTGGTCTGCCTGATTCCGACGACCATCGGCGGACTGCTCTCGGCAATTGGCATCGCAGGGATGGATCGCGTGATGCAGCACAACGTGCTGGCGATGAGCGGCAAGGCGGTGGAAGCCGCGGGCGACGTGAATACGCTGCTGCTGGACAAGACGGGCACGATCACGTTGGGCAATCGACAGGCAGTCGAATTCCTCGTTGCCGGAAATTGCACGGAGAGCGAACTTGCCGATGCGGCGCAACTTTCCAGTCTGGCCGACGAGACACCGGAGGGTCGCAGCATTGTGGTGCTGGCCAAGCAGCGCTACGCTATTCGCGGCCGGGAAGTGGCGGAACACGAGGCGCATTTCATTCCCTTTACGGCGCAGACGCGGATGAGCGGAGTGGATCTTGATGGCCGTAAAATTCGCAAGGGCGCGACCGAGTCGGTGGTGGAGTTCGTGCACGAGCACGGCGGCACGGTGCCCGCGGACTTGATGGAAGTGACTGACCGTATTTCGCGATCGGGAGGCACGCCGCTGGTGGTGGCCGAGAGCGGCCGTGTGCTGGGAGTGATCCACTTGAAGGACGTGGTGAAGGGCGGAATGCGCGAGCGATTCCAGCAACTGCGCGCCATGGGCATCCGCACGGTGATGATTACGGGCGACAATCCTCTGACCGCGGCGGCGATTGCCGCCGAAGCCGGCACCGACGACTTTTTGGCGCAGGCCACGCCTAAAGACAAGATGGACCTGATCAAGAAAGAGCAGGCGGGCGGCCGTCTGGTAGCCATGACCGGCGACGGCACCAACGATGCCCCGGCTCTGGCTCAGGCCGATGTCGGGCTGGCGATGAACACCGGCACCATGGCCGCCAAAGAGGCCGGCAACATGGTGGACCTGGACTCCAATCCCACCAAGCTCATCGAAGTGGTGGCCATCGGCAAGCAACTGCTGATGACGCGCGGGGCGCTCACCACGTTTTCGATCGCCAACGACATCGCCAAATACTTCGCGATCCTGCCGGCGATGTTCATGACCACTTATCCGGTGATGTCGAAATTGAACGTCATGGGCCTGCACAGTTCGCAAAGCGCCGTGCTGGCGGCGGTGATCTTCAATGCGTTGGTCATCATCGCGCTGATTCCGCTGGCTCTCCGGGGCGTGAAATACCGGCCCATGAGCGCGGCGGCGATGCTGCGCCGCAATCTGCTGATCTACGGAGTGGGCGGCGTGATCGCGCCCTTCCCAGGAATCTGGTTGATCGATCGGCTGCTGGGATTGTTGCATTTGGCCTGAGGCGCAAGGGAAAGTTTATGAGACAGATTATTATCGGCCTGAAAATCACCGCGGTCATGATTGTGCTGACGGGTCTGATTTATCCACTACTGGTCACGGCTCTGGCTGCCGCTCTATTCCACCATCAGGCTTCGGGGAGTCCTGTGGTGGTGAATGGAAAGATCGTCGGGTCTGAGCTAATCGGGCAGCGGTTTACCCGGCCGGAATATTTTCATGGTCGCAATGACGGGTACGACCCGATGGCTTCCGGCCCATCGAATCTCGGACCGACGAATCAGAAGCTGATCGACCGCGTGAAGGAGGACGTCCAAAGAATCCGCGCCGAGAATCCTACCTATACCGGACCCGTTCCTGCGGACTTAGTGACTCAATCGGCCAGCGGCCTGGATCCCGAAATCAGTCCGGCCTCCGCCGACTTGCAAGTTGCCCGTGTGGCGGCGGCGCGCGGCGCGAGTGAAGCGACGATCCGTGGACTGGTGGCGGCGCATACTGAGGGGCGGCAATTCGGCATGCTGGGCGAACCTCGCGTGAACGTGCTCAAGCTGAATCTGGCGCTGGATCGGAAATGACCCGATCACTGGTGTTGCTGTGCGCCCTGTGGCTGGTCCCGGCCGGACTGGCGCAAACCGAACCCGTCTCCATTCCGTGGCACTACGGCGGATTCGTCGACTTGGGATACCTGTACGACCCGAACACGCCGTCCAACCATTTGTTTCGAGACCGCGCGACCACACCGGTAGTCGACCAGCCCAATATCGATATGGCCGCGCTGTATGTGAAGAAGGATGCGTCAGAAGCTTCGCGCTGGGGAATGGAGTTGACGCTGCAAGGCGGCAAGGACTCGGAGGCCTTCGGATTTTCCGCCGTGGCGCCGAATTTGCCGGGCTCACGCTGGCTCCGCCACATCGGACTCGCCGACGTATCGTACCTGGCGCCGGTGGGTAGCGGACTCACCATACAGGGCGGCATTTTCGCCAGCCTGATTGGTTACGACGGGCTTTACGCCAAAGACAATCTCAGCTACACGCGGCCCTGGGGCGCGGACAACACGCCGTACCTCATGATGGGCGTCAACGCCTCGTACGGCTTCACCAAAAAACTCACCGCCACGTTCGCCGTGGTGAACGACTATGCGCATCTGGCCGACCCCAACCACGTTCCCAGCGTCGCGGCGCAGGCCGCATACAAGCCCAACGACCGCGTCACCGTGAAACAGACCGTGCTCTACGGTCCGCATCAATCCGATACCGCGCCGGCTTACTGGCGATTCCTCTCGGACACCATCGTAGAGCGCAAGACTGCGCACGTGACCACCGCCTTCGAATACCAGGTGGGCGAGGAGCGCGTGGCACTCACCCGTTCGGAGCGGGCGCTCTGGATGTCCGCGCAACTGCCGCTGCACTGGGCGATTCGTGGACCGTGGAGCTTCACGCTGCGTCCGGAGTTCTGTTGGGATCGGGATGGCCGTTGGACGGGATCGCCGCAGCTGGTGACGGCGATTACCAGCACGCTCGAATATCGTGTACCGTATCGATGGACGAATACGATTGTGCGCGTGGAACACCGGTACGACCATGCGACCGGGAGGGGCGGCGGATTCTTTCAGGACGACAGCGCCGTGCTGACGCCGGGCCAGAATCTGCTGGCCATCGGTCTCATCTTCACACTGGATTCGCCCACGCAGCGGCAACCGTAACGGGAAGACTCGTGCACGATAAGCGACCCAGTCCCGAAGAGCTTTTGCGGCGCGTGCAGGCCAGCGAACGGCGCGAGACGCGCGGCAGGCTGAAGGTCTTTCTGGGTTACGCGCCGCGTGTGGGCAAATCGTTCCGCATGTTTGACGAAGGCCGGCGGCGCAAAGAGCGCGGGCAGGACGTGGTGGTGGCGGCCGTGCAGGGCAGGGTCACGCCGGACGTTCAGGAGATCCTCTGTCAGCTCACAGGGGTTGCCCCGATAGAGCAGCATCACGCCGGCAAAACGTATCACGTCATGGATCTGGCCGCGCTGTTCCGGCGCCAACCCTCGGTCTGCCTGGTGGACGGTCTGGCGTACGACAATCCTCCCGGCAGTCGCAATCCGCAGCGCTGGCAGGACGTGGAAGAACTCCTGGATCGCGGCATCAGCGTGATCACCGCCGTCAACGTGCAGCACATCCGCGAGAAGCAGGACGAGGTGGAGCGCATCACCTCCAAACGGGCCGCCAATAGCGTGCCGCAGGCGTTTCTGGCGGAGGCCGACGAAATCGAAGTGGTGGACGCGCCGCCCGATGCGCTGATCGGCCGCGGCAGCGACGGCGCCATGCCGGATGCGCGCCTCCTGGCCGAACTGCGCGAACTGGCTCTGCTGCTGGCGGCGGACGTGGTGGATCACCAACTCCAGGAGTATCTGGACTGTCACGGGATCGCCGCGCGCTGGGGGGCGCAAGAGCGGATTCTGGTGTGCCTCACGCCGCGCAGCAGCGCCGCCGACATGTTGCGCAGTGGACATCGCAACACGCTGCGTTTTCACGGAGCCCTGCTGGTGGCCTATGTGGAGCAGCCCCGCCTGAGCGCCGAGGACCGGGCGCGTCTGGAATCGCACCTCTCGTTGGCGCGCGAAATGGGGGCGGAGATCCACGGCCTCCAGGGTGAGGATTTTGTGGATTCGATTCTCGACTTCGCGCGGGAGCAGCGCATCACTCAGGTTTTTCTGGGCCACAGCGGCCGCGAGAAACGCTTTGGCCTGATGCGCAATCCGGTAGACCGCCTCATCGATGCCGCGGGGGATTTCGATATCCGCCTGTTCCCGCAGGGAGGCGGCAAATGACTCCGGCGGGCAAAGGCCGGCTGAAGATCTATCTGGGTTACGCCGCGGGCGTGGGCAAGACCTACCGCATGCTGGACGAAGCGCGGACCATGCGTGAACACGGCGCCGATATCGTCATCGGCTACTTCGAGCCGCACGGCCGCAAGGAGACCATCGCCAAGACGGAAGGGCTCGCGGCGATACCGCGTCGCACGCTGTCGTATGGCGGCTCGCAGTTCGAAGAGATGGACACCGGGGCGATTCTGCGCCGGCATCCGGCGGTGGCGATTGTAGACGAGTTCGCGCACACCAACGTTCCCGGCAGCGAGCGCACCAAGCGGTGGCAAGACGTCCGGGTGCTGCTTGACGCCGGCATCGACGTCCTGACCACGATGAACGTGCAGCACCTGGAAAGTCTGAACGATCAGGTGTGGCACGTGACGGGAGTGCGCGTCCGCGAGACCGTGCCGGATTGGGTGGTGGATGAGGCGGACGAAGTGATTCTGGTCGACCTCACGCCGCGCGCTCTGCGCAACCGGCTGGAACGCGGCGTCGTGTATGCGCACGAAAAAGCGCACCGGGCCATGGAGAGTTTTTTCACGGAGGCCAATCTGACGGCTCTCCGCGAGATGGCCCTCCGCCACACGGCGCATGAGGTCGAGGAAAAACTAACTGTCGCCGCTGAACGCAAGGAGCGCTTGTTGATCTGCCTCACTGGCCGACCCGCCTCCGCCAACCTCATCCGCCGCGCCAAGCGAGTGGCGGACTATCTGCAAGCCGGCTGCGTCGCCGTTCATGTCGCGTCGGACTCCGCCGGGCGCGAAGCCGCCGAACGCCACCTCAGCTTCGCGCGCAACCTGCGGATTGAGACGCACGTGCTGGAAGGCGACGACGTGGCGCTCACCATCGCCGAGTTCGCCCGTCGTCAGGCCATCACGCAGATTTTCATGGGCCGGTCCCTCCCTCCCGCATGGTGGAATCTATTCGGCGAAACCATTGTGCAGCGGGTGGTGCGGCATGCCCGCGATATGCAGGTGACCATCGTGGCCGAGCGTCGTGTCAAAAACGCGTGAGGTGCGCGGCGCAGATTGCGCGCACATGGGCTAACATAGGACTGGTCATGCGCCGTCTTTGGGCAATCTGTATCCTTCTCACCACGTCCGCTTTCGCGGCGGAACCTCCCTTGGACGAGGCTTTTCGCAATCTGTACAACTTCCATTTCACGGCGGCCCACGATATCTTAAATCGCCAGATTGCCGCGCATCCCCAGGAGCCCCTGCCCTACGCCATACGTGCTTCGGCGTACCTTTTCTATGAGCTCGACCGGCTCGGTGTTCTGGAAAGCGAATTCCTCATTGATGACAAACGGATCGCCAAGAAAGAAAAAGAGCTGACCCCCGATCCGAAAGTCCGTGCGGCATTCATGAAGGCCCTCGACGATACCCAGGCGCGGGCGAATGCGGTGCTGGCGGCGAACCCCAATGACAAGTCGGCGCTGCTGGCGCTCTGCATCAATCAGGGCGTGACGATGGACTACATGGCCTTCATTGAGAAGCATCAGTTCCGCAGCTTGACTCCGGCGGAGCGGGCCAATAGCTACGCCCAGCGGCTGATCAAAATCGACCCGAGTTTCTCCGACGCCTATCTCACCGCCGGACTCTCCGAGTACCTGGTGGGGAGTCTGCCGTTTTTCATTCGATGGTTCGTCCACTTCGATAATGTCAATGGAAACAAGGAGAAGGGCGTGGAGAGCCTGGAGAAGGTGGCGCGCGATGGCCACTTTTTGCGTCCCTTCGCCAAGATTCTGCTGGGGATTATCGACTTGCGTGAAAAGAAGTATCGGGAGGCGCAGCGACTGCTGCTGGAATTGAACCACGATTACCCGGAAAACCCGCTGTTTCGTGCCGAACTGACCAAACTCAACAACAAGCTGGGCGGCCTCACGAACTGATTCCGCCTGGTTGAGATATGCTACGTGAAGGAGTTGGCATGAAGGCGAAAAAAGCACTGAAGAGACTGGTCAAGGCTGAGACACTCGTGGCCGGCGTAATCGATCAGTATCCCGCCGCCACGGATGGTTTACGGGAATTGTTGGATTCAGCCCGCAGTTCAATGTCCCAGGCTCGCGCTACCATTGATGTGGCGCCTCCCGCCAGGAAAGCCCCCGCGAAAGCCAAGGATTCGAGTCCCAACCGGCTTTCCGAGGCCGGACGCAAGCGGATCTCCATGGCCGCCAAGAAGCGCTGGGCCGCTGAACGGCGTCGTAAGACACTACGCAAAACGGCCTGACTCGTGATCAGTCACTGCGGCATGAGCCATCCCATTCTGCGAGCCGGCATCGGCGGACTGCTGCTGCTGAGCGTCCATGCGGCTGTCTTGCCCGTGATTCCCGGTGACTCGGCGCGCGGCGCCAAACTATTTGAGAGTGAGCAGTGTATCCACTGTCACGCTGTCAACGGACGCGGCGGCAGAATTGGGCTGGATCTGGGCCGCTCGGTGAGTCGCGGCTATACTCCGGCGCAACTGGCCAGCACCATGTGGAATCACGCGCCGGTGATGTTTGGGGCCATCAAAGCGGCGGGCATTCAGACTCCCAAACTGAGTCCCGAAAACGCCGCCGATCTCTTCGCGTTTTTCTACTCGGCGCGATTCTTCGATAAGCCGGGCCAGGCGGCAGCCGGCAAAACGGCATTTGACGAGAGACGCTGCGGCGTTTGTCACGGAATCACCGAATCACGCGCCGAGGGTGCGCCGCCGGTCGCCAAGTGGGAGTCGCTGGCCGACCCGGTGATGCTCGCCCAGCAGATGTGGAATCACAGCTTCCGCATGCGGCAGGCCTTCGCGCGCCGGAAGTTGCCCTGGCAATCCCTCACCGCGAATCAGTTGGACGACATTCTGGCCTACCTGCGATCTCTGCCCGAAACGGCGCATCTGGTTTCGCGATTCTCCAATACCAGCGGCGTGGAAGGAGAGAAGGTCTTCGAAGCCAAGGGCTGCCGAAATTGCCACGTGGGTCCGCTGGCGCTCGAAGATCGCTTAAAGAACATGACGCTGACCGACATCGCCGTGGATATGTGGAATCACGCGCCGCGCATGCTGGACCAGCCGCCCACCCTCACCGAAGAGGAAATGCGCCAATTGCTGAGCTACCTTTGGATGCGGCAGTTTGTGTATCCCGGGGGCAGCATTACGAACGGCAAGAAAGTATTCCAGGGACGCCGCTGCGCCGAATGCCACATGGGCGGAACCAACGGCGCGCCGCAATTGCCGGGCCAGGCGCACAAGTACTCGGAGGTCACCATCATATCCGCAATGTGGCGGCACGGTCCCCAAATGCTCTTTCGAATGCAGCAGGCAAGAATAGGATGGCCCACTTTCGGCGGTCCGCAAGAAGTGGCTGACCTGATTGCGTACCTCAATTCCGTGCAATAACAGGGAGAGGCCTTTCATGAATCGACGTCAATTCATCTATACCGGGGCGGCCGGATTCTCCGCCGCGACGCGGCTCTTGGCCGAACAGGCAGCCGACCAGAAAACCAAGCGCGTCGGCATGATTGGCTGCGGCTGGTACGGGAAGATCGATCTGTTTCGTCTGATTCAGGTGGCGCCGGTCGAAGTGGTTTCCCTCTGCGACGTGGATTCCAAGATGCTCTCCGATGCCGCCGATATGGTGGCCACGCGGCAGGCGTCCCGGAAGCGGCCGCGGACCTTCAGCGATTACCGCAAGATGCTGGCCGAAAAAGATCTGGACATCGTCCTGGTGGGGACGCCCGATCACTGGCATGCCCTCGCGATGATCGCCGCTGTGGAGGCAGGCGCCGACGTCTATTGTCAGAAGCCCATCAGCGTCGATGTGATCGAAGGCCAGGCCATGCTGTCCGCCGCGCGCAAGCACCAGAGAGTGGTGCAGATCGGCACGCAGCGCCGCAGCACGCCGCACCTGGTGGACGCGATCGAAAAGGTAATCAAGCCCGGCAAACTCGGCAAAGTGGGGCTGGTGGAAGTCTATTGCTACTACCACATGCGCGCTACCGCCAATCCGCCGGATTCGACCCCGCCGCCAAATCTCGATTACGAAATGTGGACCGGCCCCGCGCCCATGCGGCCTTACAATTCCCTGGTGCATCCGCGCAGTTGGCGCGCCTTCATGGAATACGGCAACGGAATCATGGGCGACATGTGCATCCACATGTTCGATATGACCCGCTGGATGCTGGGCTTGGGCTGGCCGAACCGGGTCAGTTCGAGCGGTGGAATCCTCGAGGCCAAGAGCAAGGCCAACATCGCCGATACACAACTCGCCACGTGGGACTATGACGATCTGAAGATCGTCTGGCAGCATCGCACCTGGGGCAACGAGCCGGATTCGAACTATCCCTGGGGCGCGACTTTCTACGGCGATAAAGGTACCTTGAAGTCCAGCGTCTTCAAGTACGATTTCACTCCGGCGGGCAAGGGCGAATCGCCCATCCACCAGGACGTGACTTACGAACTGGAGCAGTACCCGGAAGACAAAACCGAAAAGGACCTGGAGAAGCAGTGCGCGCCCGCTATCCGCCACCACATGCTGGACTTTCTAGCGGCCATCGCCTCGCGCGGCAAGCCGGTGGCCGATATCGAACAGGGCTACATCTCCACGGCCAGTTGCATTCTGGCGAACCTGTCGATGGACCTCGGCCGCTCCCTGGCCTGGGACCCGATGGCCGGCCGCGTCATCAACGATGCGGAAGCCAACCGCCGTCTGGCCCGTCCTTATCGCAAGCCCTGGATTCATCCGGCGGTTTGATAAACTCTGAGTAGCTATGGAGGCGCTGGGTCCGCTCGAAGTGTCGGTGATGGAAATCCTGTGGTCGCAGGGGGACAGCAATGTCCACGATGTGATCCCGCAACTAAGCCGTCCTCTGGCTTACACCACGGTCATGACCACGCTGGACAGGCTGTTCAAGAAGGGCCTGCTGCTGCGGCGTAAGGCCGATCGTGCGTTTTTCTACTCTCCGCGCTGGTCGCGGGCGGAATGGGAGCAGAAGCGCGCCGGCGAGTTCGTGGAAGGCTTCCTGGCGGCTCCGCAGACTTCGGGTGAACAGCTGGTCTCGTGTCTGGTGGACGCCGTCGGACGGTATGACGAAGCGTTGCTGGACGAACTCGAACGCAAGATCCGGCTCAAGCGTAAGGAATTGATCCGCAGGAGGAAGGCATGACGCTTCCCTACCTGCTGCGCCTGGTCTGTCTCTGCCTGGCGGCGTTTTTCCTGATTCACCTGGCCATCGGTCTGGCAGTTTCGCTGGCGTCTCCGCTACTGACTCGCTGGACGGAGCGGATGAGACCCCGGCGTGCGACGCGGCTGCTGCTCGCCGTCCGGCTCTTCCCCGCGGCGCTGTCGGCGGCAGTAGTGATGGGCCTGTGCGCGCCCAGCTATTTGCTGCTGGAACCGGCGTCCACGCGCGAAGAGGTGGGCTTCGGCTGTCTAGCGGCGGCCTTGCTGGGGATCGCGTCTTTGGCATCTTCGATGGTCCGCTGCCTTCGCGCCACGCGACGATCTTTAGGCTACGTCCGTTTTTGCCAGATGGTGGGACGGCAGGAGCGACTCCTCGGTGCGCCGTCGCCGGTCTGGGTGGTGGAAGGCTCGTCGCCGTTTCTGGTGCTGGCCGGCGTTCTCCATCCGCGTCTGATCATTTCCCGGCCCGTGGTGAACGCGCTCCCTTCCGGTCAACTTGCCGCGGCGCTTCGGCACGAACAGGCACACCGCGCCTCTCGCGACAATTTGAAACGGCTCCTGCTGCTGCTGGCGCCCGATGTGTTTCCCGGTTGGCGCGGCTTCTCCGGGCTCGAACGACTCTGGAACCGCTTCACCGAATGGGCTGCCGACGATGAAGCCGTGGACGGCGACTCCCAGCGTTCGCTTTCGCTGGCCTCGGCCCTGGTCCGCGTGGCTCGCATGGGCGCTTGCCCCCAAACTGCCCCCCTCGTGACCTCCCTGCTGGCCGATAACGCGGACTTGGCCGAACGCGTGGAGCGCCTCCTCCGCGCAGTCCCCGTCGAAGCGATCTCGGAACCCCGTTCGAACGGCCCGATGCTCGCAGGCTTGGCGTCCACGGTGCTGATCCTGACCGTGATGCTCCAGCCCGCGACTCTTTCCTCGGTCCACCGTTTACTCGAATACCTCACCCACTAAGCCCCGTAACACGATTTCCTTAAAGGTGATACCATCCGTTTTGGGTGGAGGAATCGTAATCCTAGCGGACGCAAGAACATGCATATCCCGGACGGATATTTGAGCCCGGCCACCTGCGCGGCGCTCTATGGCGGATCGACCCCGTTCTGGTATCTGGGGTTGAATCGCGTACGCAAGGCCCTTCACACGCGCCTGGTGCCGCTGCTTTCTCTCTTCGCGGCCTTCTGCTTCGTCATCATGATGTTCAACCTCCCGCTGCCGGGAGGCACCACGGGACATGCCACCGGTGTCGCGCTGGCAACCATCGTCCTGGGACCCTGGGCGTCCATCCTGGCCGTCTCCATCGCCCTCGTGATCCAAGCCCTGTTCTTCGGTGATGGCGGCGTCACGGCCATCGGCGCCAATTGCTTCAATATGGCGGTGGTCGGCTCGCTCGTGGCGTACGTGGTGAATCGCGCGCTCGTGGGCCGATCTTCGCTCACCTCTCCGCGGCGTGTGGTGGCCGCCGGAATCGCCGGCTATCTCGCCATCAACGCCTCGGCTTTGTGCGCCGCTATTGAGTTCGGCGTGCAGCCGCTCTGGTACCACGACGCCAGCGGCGCGCCTCTGTACTGCCCGTATCCTCTCAACATCGCCATACCCGCGATGATGCTGGGACACCTGACCATCGCCGGCATGGCCGAACTCTTCGTCTCGGCCGGTGCCGTGGCCTTCCTGCAAAAGTATGATATTTCACTGCTGCGCGGTGCAGGTTCGCCTCCCGCGTCCACGACCGCTGCACGCGGATTGCGCCCTCTGTGGGCCACGCTCGGCGTCCTGCTGATTCTCACGCCGCTGGGCATCCTGGCGGCGGGCACCGCCTGGGGGGAATGGGTGGCGTCGGATTATGCCGATGCGGCCTCTCGACGGCAAATTGCCTCTTCGTCCTTCTCGGCGCCGCCGCCCGCCAGTTCGCCCGCCGGCCTGCAGCGATTGTCGGGCGTGTGGACTGCGCCCTTCGCCCGCTACGCGCCGCCGTATGTCCGCAGCGCCAGTTTCGGCTACCTGCTCTCGGCCATGTTCGGCGTGGGCATGGTGCTGCTCGGCAGTTTCGGCATCGGCAGGGTTCTGCGCCGATGAGCGGCAATCACGTCCATCAGAAGCCGCATGGCAACTTCGTGGAGCACACCATCGCGGGACTGCATGCCGCCTTGGCGCGCGCTCTGTATGCCGACGACCTGGCCGCATCGGACGGTCTGCTCCAGCGCCTGGATCCGCGGGTGAAGTTAGGCGGCTTGCTGGCGCTGATCCTGGCCACCGCCCTCTCTTTCAAGCTCTGGGTCATCGCGGCGATCCTGGTGATCGCTGTCGCGCTTGCCGCCGCGTCGGCGTTAACGGTGCGGGTGTTCGGACCCGTCTGGCTGAGCGTCATCACTTTCACCGGCGCCATCGCGCTGCCGGCTCTCTTCCTCACTCCGGGCGACACCTTTTACCGGTTTCCTAATCTGGAATGGCCCATCACCTGGCAAGGGCTCACCTCCGCCGGTTTCCTGATTCTGCGCGCCGAAACCTCCGCCACTCTGGCCCTCTTGCTGGTCTTCACCACGCCATGGAATCACATTCTCAAAGCCCTCCGCATCTTTCGCGTGCCGGTGGTTTTCGTCGTAGCCCTCGGCATGACATTCCGCTATATTCTGCTCCTGCTGGAGACCGCGCAAGAGATGTTCGAATCGCGAAAGAGCCGCTCCGTCGGCCGCATGAGCCGCGGCGATTACCGTCGCTTGGCCGTATCCAGCGGCGGTGTCCTGCTGGGCAAAAGCTTTCAATTGAGCGGCGAAGTCTTTCTGGCCATGCAGTCGCGCGGCTTCCGCGGGGAAGTCTACGTGCTCGACGATTTCCGCATGAACCCGCGGGATTGGCTGGCGCTCGGCCTGTTCAGCGCGCTGGCCGCCGCCTCGATTTGGGCGGGCCGCTGATGCTCTTCGAAGTCGACCGCGTCACCTACAGCTACCAGGGCCACACCGCCTTGCGCGACCTGAGCCTCACGGTCGCCGAAGGCACCCGCATCGCCCTGCTGGGCGCGAATGGCTCCGGCAAATCCACGCTGCTGCGCCTGCTGGACGCCCTGTACTTCCCGGAAGCCGGCATGGTGCGCTTTCGCGACGAAGAACTCTGCGAGGAGCACTTCGCCGACGACGCCTTCGCCTTCGATTTCCGCCGTCAGGTGGGCATGGTCTTTCAGAATCCCGACGTCCAGCTTTTCAATCCCACGGTATTCGACGAAGTGGCCTTCGGCCCGCTCCAGCTTCGGTGGAAAAAGCAGGAAGTCCGCGACCGCGTCGCCGAAATACTCGACCGCCTTCGCATTTCCCACCTGAAAGACCGGATTCCGCATCGCCTGTCCGGCGGCGAAAAGAAGCGTGTGGCGCTGGCTAGCGTGCTCGTGCTGGATCCCGCGGTGCTCCTCCTGGATGAGCCGACTTCGGCCCTCGATCCCCGCAGCCAGAGCCAACTCATCGACCTGCTGGTCCAATGGGGCGAAGGCGCAAAGACCGTCATCACCGCCACCCACGACCTCGGCGATCTGGAAGACATCGCCGACCGCTGCTACGTCCTGGACGCCGGCCAGTTGGCGGCGGACAACACCCCCGCCGAGATTCTCCGCGATCACGACCTGCTCCGCCGCACCAACCTGATTCACTCCCATCGCCACCACCACGACGGAGCAACCCACTCCCACCCCCACATCCACCGCGAAGGCGGATAAAGTTCCTCGAACCGGCGGCCTGCTTTTCGCTAAACTCCATATTCGGGGAGACTCCACACTTGCGAATCAAGAAAGCGGTGATCACCGCGGCCGGACGGAACCAGCGGACCCTGCCTTTGCAGACAGTCATCGATTGCGACGGTACGGAAAAATCCGTGCTCCGCATCCTGATCGAACAGGCGCTCACGGCCAACGTGGAAGAGGTCTGCGTCGTAGTTTGGCCCGGCGATGAAGAGCGCTTCGCCCAGGCTGCCGCCGACCATGCCGGCTCCGTGCGCTTCGTGCCCCAACCGGAACCGCTCGGCTACGGCAACGCCATCCACTGCGCCCGTGAATTTGTGGGCCAGGACGCATTTCTGCACATGGTGGGCGACCACCTCTATGTGAATCCCTCGCGACCCACCGTGCAGCATCTGGTGGAGGTGGCGGCCGCCGAAGCCTGCTGCGTCTCCGGGGTCCAGCGCACCCCAGAGAGCCTGCTGCCGCGTTTTGGCACCGTTTCCGGCCAACCGGTGAGCGGCAAGCCCGGCGTCTATCGCGTCGATACCGTGATCGAAAAGCCCACGCCCACCGAGGCGGAGCAGCGCCTGCTGGTTCCCGGTCTGCGCTCGGGCAAGTATCTTTGTTTTTTCGGCATCCACGTGCTCACGCCCGAAGTGATGGATTTGCTGGGCCGCCACACTTCCCTTTCCGCCGTACTGGCCGAACTGGCCCGCCACGAACAATACCTGGCGCTCGAAGATGACGGACGCCGCTATGATTTGGGCGCGCGCTACGGCCTGCTGATTGCCCAACTGGCGCTGGCATTTCAGGGCCGCGACCGCGCCCTGGTCCTCTCGCAACTGGTGGAATTGCTGGCCGACCGCGAGCTGGGGAACGCCCGGTGAGCCGTCTTACCGACATCATCGATTCGACCGATCCGCAGCTTCGCAATCAGTCGCTGGATGCCGTCTGCGAAGGCTGCGATCTGGCCCAACTGATGGAAGAGTGCGACGCCCTGGAGCGATACCGGCGCGAGCAGCAGAGCTTGTACAAACGCGTTCGGGCGCTCTTCTTCCTGTATGCGATCCACCGCTTCCACATTCCCTTGCGCGCTCCGGCCAGCGGCCGCGGCCTGATCCCCTACGAAGGCTACGAGCAGTTGCTGAAGAGGCGCTTTGAGGAGGCCATCGCGATTTTCCGCGCGCATGCGAAGGTCGCGCCGGGCGCCGAAATCTCCAGCGCTCTCGCCTCCGGCTACCACTCGCTCGGCTTCCAGACACTCGCCGATCAGGTCCGCCTCAGCGTCCGCAGCGTCCGCGGCAACCAATGGATGTTCCGCTGCGCCCACACCCAGGATTACCCCCTGCGTCTGAAGCCGGAACTGCTCCAGCGAAACCCCGTATTTCCGATTCTCCGCGAGACCACTCCGGTCCGCATGGACCTCACGCACAGCGGCTGGAGCGACATTTTCTTTCTGGGCATGGACTACCCGGAAGGCGCTCGCGTGCTCAACATCTCGGTAGACCTGGCCGTGGCCGGCGACCCCGTGCCTCCCGTGGAAGCCTACCTGCGCGTGGTCGATCAGCCCGTGCTGCGCCTCACCAGCGTGGACCTGCAGGCCACTACCGACATTTCGACCTTCGCCGAAGTCTTCGATTTCGCCCGCGACTACCTGGGCTTGTTGAAGGCCGCCGTGATCGCTTCCGGCCTGGTGCCTCCCGGCATGGAGACCTCCACCGAACCGGTGGCGAATCTGATGGCCCGCCTGACCGGCATGCCCGGCCTCGGACTCGAGTTGGTCAGCAAGGTCAACGACATCCCCAAAGGCTCCCGCCTGGCCGTCTCCACCACGCTGCTGGCGTCGCTGATTTCGGCGTGCATGCGCGCCACGGATCAGATTCACGCGCTCTCCGGCAGCCTACAGGAGGGCGACCGTCGCTTGCTGGCGGCCCGCGCCATCCTCGGCGAATGGCTGGGAGGCTCGGGCGGAGGATGGCAGGATTCGGGCGGCGTCTGGCCGGGCATCAAGCTGATTCACGGCGTGCCCGCGCAGGAAGGCGACCCGGAGTTCGGCGTCAGCCGCGGCCGGCTGCTGCCGGATCATCAGATCTTTGGCGCCGATGAGGTGACGCCTGCCACGCGGGAAAAGCTGCAGCACAGCCTGGTCCTGGTGCACGGCGGCATGGCGCAGGACGTCGGCCCGATTCTCGAAATGGTCACCGAGAAGTACCTGCTACGCTCCGGTGCGGAGTGGGAGGCTCGCAATCAGGCCATCGGTCTGCTGGACCAGGTGGTGGACCACCTGCGCTCGGGCGATATCCGCGGCGTGGGCGATTGCACGCAGCGCAACTTCGATGGTCCCATTCAGACCATCATTCCGTGGGCCGGGAATCTGTACACCAGAAGCCTGATTGAGCGTGTCCGCGCAGCCATGGGCGAGAGCTTCTGGGGCTTCTGGATGTTGGGCGGCATGTCCGGCGGCGGCATGGGCTTCCTGTTCGACCCGGCCCGTCGCGATGAAGGCGAGCAACAGTTGCGGTCCATCCTGGCCGCCACCAAGCGGGAACTGGAGACGGCGGTGCCGTTCGCCATGGAACCGGTGGTCTACCGCTTCGCCATCAATGAGCGCGGCAGTCACGCCGAACTGCTGCACGGCGATGCGGCCCTGCTGCCCGCGCAATACTATGCGCTGACCGTGCCGCTCCTGGTGCGCACCGAGACCCGGACGCTCTCGGCGGCGCGACAAGTAGAACTGAGCCGCTTCGCCGCCGCCTGCCGCGATCTGCCGGAGTTCGCCGGCGTGACGGCGCAGCTCTTCGAGCAACTGCTGCCGAAACCGCCCGAAGCCGGCGATGCCGGAAAGCAGAGCCTCGGCGCGCTGCTGGAGACACTGGGTTTCGACCCCTTGCAGCACCAGCAGATTCAAGCCGCGATGCGCGCGGGCCGGATCGGACTACGCCAGAATCGCCTCTCGCCCGAGACGCGGATCGACGATGTACGCGACGCCGATTTCCAGGATGCCCGCGAAGGGCTGGACGCGCGGTACCGGTCGACCGGCCTCGAAGCCATGCGCCAGGGCATGGTGGCGGTGGTGACGCTGGCTGGCGGCGTCGGCAGCCGTTGGACCAAGGGCGCCGGAGTGGTCAAAGCGCTCAACCCGTTCTGCAAGCTGAATGGCAAGTACCGCAGCTTTATCGAAGTGCATCTCTCCAAGAGCCGGCGCGCAGGCGAGCAGTGCGGTACGCTGCCGCCGCACGTCTTCACCACCAGCTATCTGACCCATCGGGCGCTGCAGGACTATCTGGCGGCGCAGGCGAACTGCGGCTATCCCGGTCCGCTGAAGCTGTCCGAAGGCCGGGCCATCGGACTGCGGTTGATTCCCACCGAGCGCGATCTGCGATTCGCCTGGGAGGAGATGCCGCGGCAGTTGTTAGACGAGCAGGCGCAAAAGGTGCGCCAGGGCTTGCACGCGGCGCTCATCGGGTGGGCGCGCGAGAAGGGCGAGGCCGCCAATTACGAAGACAATCTGCCGCTCCAGTGTCTGCATCCCGTCGGCCATTGGTACGAAGTGCCGAACCTGCTCCGCAACGGCACGCTCCAGGAACTGTTGCAGTTGCGGCCTCACCTCAAATACCTGATGGTCCACAACGTGGATACCATGGGCGTGAATGTGGACCCGGCGCTCCTGGGCTACCACATGGAGAGCGGCGCGGGCATGACCACGGAAGTGATCGCGCGCCATCTGGAAGATCGCGGCGGCGGCCTCGCGCGCGTGGACGACCGGCCCCGCCTGGTGGAAGGTCTCGCGCTCCCCGCCGAAGAGATCGAATCGCGCCTCTCGTTCTACAACAGCGCCACTTACTGGGTGGATATCGATCAATTACTGGCCTTGTTCCGCCTCACGCGCGCCGACTTGGCGGATGAGGAAAAGCTGAGCGAAGCCGTCCGCCGCGTGGCCGTGCGCATGCCGGCTTACATCACGCTCAAGGACGTGAAGAAGCGCTGGGGCAAGGGGCAGGAGGACGTCTACCCCGTGGCGCAGTTCGAAAAACTCTGGGGCGATATGACCGCGCTCACCGAGTGGAACTGCAACTTCGTAGCAGTCTCGCGGCGCAGAGGACAGCAGATGAAGGAACCGGCGCAACTCGACGGCTGGCTCCGCGACGGCTCCGCCGCCTACATAGAATCGCTGATGTAGGATAGACGATCGCCTTTCGTCGTCTGTCCGTTCCGAGCGGAGCTCGGCCCCGTCTTCTACAACGTGAGGTTTCGGTGGCCTTGCGTAGATTACAGGCAGTAGCCCTGCGCGACCCAGTAATGCCAGTCGCCGATGGCTTCTTTGGTAGATTCGTCTGGATCGATGGCGCACAGTTGAGAAAGAGGGATCGCCATCTTGCGGCCTTGCCAACGGATCTGCACAAGCATGTCGTGCTCGCACAGATCCTCCCCTGCCATCCGTAGGACCTCGACGGCTTCACCCTTTCGGAGCGGCGAGACTGCATTCGCGGCGCGACACTTTGCACGGAACGGGAAGCTGATTTTGCCGTCCAGATAGTAGTACCAGCTCATGGCCTGTTCGTCCGGGCTGGCATCGACGATTGCTTCGTCGTGGATGCGGTCTTCTCGAACCGTGTCGCGCTTAGTTCTTTTCATGAGCTTGCTCCCAGAATTCGGCGGATTGAGGTGCGCCCGATCTGTACTCGACGAGCGATCTCCGATTTGCTAACACCAGCACGATGCAGCTTCCGGATTTCCCCAGCGTGAGCGGCCGCGGTTGCCGGCCGCCCCAGCCGTTTCCCATTCTCCCGAGCATGGGCCACGCCAGCCCGAGTTCGTTCCCGCAGAATCTCCCGTTCGACTCAGCGAAAATGGCGAGCAGGCCGGCCATGGCTCAACCAGATGGCGTGATCAGGTCCAGTGCCTCGGTCAGGGAAACGAACCCGACGCCCAGATGTTCCAGTTCCTGGAGGGTCGCCAGCAGATCCGTTACTGACCGGCCCCAGCGGTCCAACCGCCACACCAGTACGACATCGATCTCCCTTCGGCGAGCCGCTTCCAGCAGTTTCTCGCGCTCTTCTCGCTTCGCCGACCCGGAGTTCAGGTCCGTTCCGGCCGGCTCTCGCTACAACGCCACCCAGACCGATTTCACGTTCGTATATTGCTCCAGTGCATACGCGCCCAGATCGCGGCCGAAGCCGCTCTGCTTACACCCTCCGAAGGGCGAGCCCGAATCGAAGGCGTTATACGTATTGATCCAAACCGACCCGGCCCGCAACTCCGACGCCATCCGATGCGCCAAACGAAGATCGCGCGTCCAGACACCTGCCGCCAGGCCATAAGACGTGCCATTGGCGATCCGCAGCGCCTCTTCGGCATCCTTGAATTTGATCGCGCAGACCACCGGTCCGAAGATCTCCTCCTGCGCGATGCGCATTCCGGGCGTGACGTCCGCGAAGATCGCGGGCTTTACGAAAAAGCCTTTCGCCTTCTCGCCCGTAGTGTCGCGTTCGCCGCCGCAAACCAGGCGCGCGCCGTCCTGCTTGCCCGACTCGATGTAGTCCAGGATCCGATCCATCTGGCGACCCGAAATCTGCGAGCCGGTCTGCAGCTTGCGTGCCCGCGCTGCCAGTTCCTCCACCGCGCGTTCGTAGATGTCCTCGTGCAGCAGAAGCCGCGACCCGGCGCTGCAAACCTCGCCCTTGCCGCCGAAAATCCCCCAGAACGCGCCCTTCATCGCAGCGTCGAAATCCGCGTCGGGGAAAATGATGTTCGGCGATTTGCCGCCCAGTTCCAGACTGAGCCGCTTCAGATTCGAAACAGAGGAGTCCTTCAACAGCTTGCGAGCCGTGGCGATGCTGCCCGTGAAGCTGATCTTATCCACGTCCTCGTGCAGCGCCAGGGCCTCGCCGGTCGTGCCGCCGTACCCGGTCACGACGTTGAGAACGCCTTCGGGGAGTCCGGCCTCCGTGCAGATCTCGGCCAGCTTGACAGCGTTCAACGGCGTCAACTCCGACGGCTTCAGCACCACCGAACAGCCGCAGGCCAGCGCCGGCGCCACTTTCCAGGCGGCGATTTGCAGCGGAAAATTCCACGGCACAATCGCGCCCACCACGCCCACCGGTTCGCGCAGCGTGTAGTTCAGAAACGCGCCATCCACCGGAATCGTCTCGCCGTAGATCTTGCGGACCCAGCCGGCGTAATAGCGGAAACAATCGGCCGCCGGCTTGACGTCGCCGCCCAGAGCCTCGCGCGGCGTCTTGCCGTTCTCCCGCGAAATCAGCGCGGCCAACTCGTCGCCATGCCTCTCGATGGCGTCTCCGATATTCCAGAGAATGCGCTCCCGCTGAGAGGGGTCCAACCCGCGCCAGGTCTTCGTCTCGAATGAGGCTCGGGCGGCGGCCACCGCTCGATTGACGTCGGACTCGTCGCAGTCGGGAACGCACGTGAGCAGTTCGCCGGTCGCGGGATTGATGACGTCCAGGGTACGATCACTTGTCACTTGACCAGTTTACGGCATGCCGCGAACTGAGATGCCGACCAGCGCCAGCGTCAGTCCGATCATGATGACCACCGTCACCCAGGTGGTGAAGTTGAACCATCGCGGATTGACCCACTCGCCCATCAGGTCCGCTTTGTTGATCAGGATCACCATGAAAATCAGCACAAACGGCAGCAGGACCCCGTTCAGCACCTGCGACAGCAGGATCATCTTGACCAGCGGGAAATGCGGCAGCAGCACGGTGCCGGCGCCCGCCACGATCAACAGCGTGTACAGAAAGTAGAAAATCGGAGCTTCCCGGATGCGCCGGTTTACGCCGGATTCGAAGCCCAGACCTTCGCACACCGAGTACGCCGTGGAAAGCGGCAGGATGCACGCCGCAAAAATGGACGCGTTGAACAGACCGGCGCTAAACAGCAGGAATGCGTATTGACCGAACGGCTTGAGCGCCAGCGCAGCCTCTTTGGCGTCCGTGATGTCACGCGGCGCAATCCGGTAAATGGCCCCGGCGCAGGCCACCACGATAAAGAATGCGATCACGTCGGTCATAATGCAGCCCACAATCACCTCAACGCGGGAAGCTGCATACTCCTTGGCGCTGACCCCCTTCTCCACCACCGCCGATTGCAAATAGAACTGCATCCACGGCGCGATCGTCGTCCCTACCATGCCGATGAGCATATAGATATAGCCGCCATCCAACAGCAGCACCGGCTTCACGCTGTAGATCGCCGCTTCCTTCCAGTCCGGCTGCACCAGGAATCCGGAGACGATGTACGTTACATAAAACACGCACGCGAAAAGGAAGATCTTCTCCACGCTGCGATAGTTTCCCTTCACCACCAGAAACCAGACGCCGATTGCGGACAGCGGAACGGAAATATAGCGGCTGATGTGAAATAACTCCAGCGAACTGGCGATACCCGCGAATTCGGCCACCACATTGGTGAAATTGGCCAGCACCAGCAGAATCATCATCAGAAACGTGATGCGGAGGCCGAATTCCTCACGAATCAGGTCGGAGAGGCCTTTACCTGTGACCGCGCCCATGCGCGAGCACATTTCCTGGGTGATGATCAGCACCACCGTGATCGGTAGCAGCGTCCACAGCGGCAGATACCCGTACTTCGCGCCGGCGGCCGAATAGGTGTAGATGCCGCCGGAATCGTTATCCACCACGGCGGTGATGAAGCCCGGACCCAGTACGGCCAGAAAGATAGCGATCTGGTAGCGGAAACGGCTCAGAAGTTTCCGCATTCTCTATTTCTGCCTCAGAAGCGAGATGATTTCGTCGGCCGTGATGACGCCGGCC
>DASZMZ010000300.1:0-17739 GCA_035551455.1 Candidatus Sulfopaludibacter sp. | reverse complement strand
TTTACGCTGCACGCGGAATTGAACTGGAACGTGCTAGGCGTGACGGCGGCGCTCTCCGTGGTTTGCGGCCTGTTATTCGGCCTGGTTCCAGCGATTCAGGCGACGCGTCCGGACGTGATGCCGGCGCTTAAGAACGGTCGCGGGGGCGGGCCGCGGCGGCGCGCGCAGCACGTGCTGGTGGTCGGCCAGATTGCGAGCTCCTTTCTGATTCTGGTGGCGGCGGGGTTGTTTGTGCGGACACTGACGAATCTGCACGGGGTCCCACTGGGATACTCCCGCGAGAACATTCTGCTGTTCACGGTGGATGCGCGGCAGGCGGGGCATCGCGACCCGGAGATTACGACTTTTTACGCGGACCTGCGGAGGCGGCTGGAAGCGATTCCGGGAGTGAGGAGTGCGACGTTTTCGCACTCGTCGCTGATCAGCGCCGGGCGGGTGGGGGCGGCAATCGGCGGGGAGATGAAGGCGGGCGGCGAGACCATCGATGGGGCCGGCGTGCTGGCCGCGGGGCCGCGTTTTTTCACGACGATGAAGATTCCGATCCTGGCCGGGCGGGAGATTGACGAGCGCGACCAAAGGGGATCGACGGCGGTTGCGGTGATCAGCGAGGAGCTGGCGCGGACCTACTTTGGGAATGAGAATCCGGTGGGCCGGCGCATCACGGTGGTGGACGAGAAGCGGGATCTGGAAATTGTGGGCGTGTCGGGGAACTTGCGGTACGGCGGTCTGAAGGATGAGGAAGAGAGTTCGATGACCCTGTTCGTGGCGGTCAGCCAGATTGCTCCGGACCGAATCACGTATGCGCTGCACACGGCGGGCGATCCGCTGGGGTATGTGCGGAGTGTGAATGAGAAGGTGCGGGAGGCGGATTCCCGGATGCCTGTGATGAACGTGATGACGCAGGCGGCGGAGATCGACCGGACGATCAACCGGGAAATCCTGTTCGCGAAACTATGCACGGGTTTCGCGGTTCTGGCGCTGCTGATGGCGTGCGTGGGGCTTTATGGGACGATGTCGTACGGCGTGGCGCGGCAGGTTGGCGAGATCGGAATCCGGATGGCGCTGGGCGCGCCACGGGGCGCGGTGGTTTGGATGGTGCTGCGGCGGGTTCTGATCCTGGCGGCGGTGGGGCTGGCGATCAGCGTGCCGGCGGCGTTGAGCGCGTCGCGGCTGGTCAAATCATTTTTATTCGAGACGCAGCCGAATGATCCGGCAACGCTGGCGGCGGCAGGGATCGTGCTGGTGAGCGCCGCGCTGGTGGCCGGGTATGTGCCGGCACGGCGGGCGTCGCGAATCGATCCGCTGACGGCGCTGCGGCACGAGTGAGGAGAGGCTTCTACCCTCACCGCGGAGGCGCGGAGGCGCGGAGGAAGACGCGGAGAAAGCCAAGGCGAGATTTGTGCGAAGAAGACAGACGGCGAAAGGCGACCGTCTGTCCTACTTGAAGGCGGCTAGGCGGAGGGCGCGGGGGGGTTCGGGGTTGGACATGAACCACTTCCAGATGTTGCCGGAGCGGGCGTTTTCGGCGCTGAGGAGGGTGATGCCCTGGTCGATGCCGAGGACATTGTCGTCGACCCAGCCGGTGGTGGGGTTGAAGGCGTCGACGAAGCCGTAGCGGGTCCAGACCTTATCGCCGAAGCGATCGCGCATATTGCGGAGGGTGGCGAGGCAGAGGTCGGGCTGGAACATGAGGGAGCCGCCGGCGGCGCAGGGGACGACGGTGCCATCGATCTCATCGCGGTGCGGCGGACTGCCCCAGGCGTGGTAGCCTTTCTCGCCGTCGGAGGCGCTGATGCCCCAGATTTCGGGCGAATAACTTTTGGGGAAGTCCTTGGCGAGATCGAGGCAGAAGGCGCGATTGGCCTTTGTGGCGGCGATGGCGTTCTCGAAGTAATTGAGGCTGGAGGGGGGCTTGTCGCGGAGACGGCGGAGGTCGAACCATGCCTGCGGATACTGATGGGAGAAAAGCGGCGCTCCGGAGACGAAAGTGATGCCGTCGTAAGTGACGGGGGTGCGTTCCCAGGCGTACCAGGATTGGGGCGGTAGAGGATGGGTGGGCGAGCCGATGCCGAGTAAGTAGATGAGATAGCCTTCGCTGGTTTTGGCCCAGCGGCTGGGCAGAAAGCCGGACTCGGGCTTCCAGCCGTGGGAGAGGAGGGTGGGGCTTCCATTGAGCATCCACTCGAAATCGACGCGTTCATAGATGCGCGTGGCGAGGGTGCGAATTTCGGAGTCGGCGTGGAAATATTGGCGGGCGGTGAGGACGCCGCAGAGCAGGAGGGCGGTATCGATGCTGGAGAGTTCGCATTTCCAGGCGCGCTGTCCGGTAGTGGCGTCGAGGAAGTGGAAGAACCAGCCGTGGTGATTCTCGATGGTGGTATCGAAGGCGCGGAGCGTGGCGCGGACGCGGGCGGCGGCATCGCGGGGGGAGATCCATTTGCGTTCGGCGGCGATGCAGAGGCCGGAGAGGGCGAAGCCGGTGGAGGCGATGCTGGCGATGTTGGCGGCGCGCGGTTCGCGGGTGCCGTTGGTGCGGGCGCGGTCGACGGTGAGTCCGGTGGCGGGGTCGGAATGTTCCCAGAGGAGGCGGAAGCAGCGGCGGCTGAGGTCGTCCAGGAAATCATCGCCGGCGGCGAGGGCGAAGAGGAAAGTGCGGCGAGTCAGCGGGCTACCTCGATGAGGGCGAGGGCGTGGGGCGGGAGAGCGAGTTCGATGACTCCACCCGGGATGGGGCGGGTTTCGGCGGGCGGCAGTTGGGCGGTCTTTTGGAGTTGCCGAATCTGATCGCGCGACGGGGAGGCGGGCTTGCCCATGGCTTCCCAGGCGGGCAGGGGGGAGCCGTGGCGCGCGTCGATGATGGTGATGCGGGCTTGTGCGCCGTGCGCGCCGCGGAGTTCGATGCGGGCGGTGACGGGATGGCCGGGGTCTTCGGGCGCGGCGTAATTCCAGGCGGCGAGGACGAGCGCGCCATCGTCGCGGCGGGTGGCGAGGAGCCAGGGAGCATCGACGGGAAGGCGCTGCGCGCCGAGGTGGTGGAGCAATTCGAAAGCGTGAAACGACGGCTTGGGAATCCCGCGCTCGGCGAGAAGGCCGAAGCCGCCGTAAAAGGGAGTCTTCACGACGCCCTGCTCTTCGAAGACATCGCTGAAAGACCAGTAGGACATGAGGGTCTGCATGCCATCGCAGAGGCGGATATTGTTGGCGAGCCAGGGGCCCATGAAGGCGGCGTCGGTGACGGCGGGCTCATTGGCGTAGCTGGCGTTGTACTCGCTCCAGATGATGGGCAGATCGGGGTGGGCGGAGTGCTTCACCTGGTCGTAGACCTTCTTGACGGAGCGGGCGACCATATCGAAGCGGTCAATGGGGCCGGGCTTGCCGAAGACATCCTGCGGGGAATCGTTGGCGTAGACGTGGGTGGAGACGAAGTCGAGGGGGACGCGGGTTTGGGCGGCGTGGGCGATCATGGCGTCGACCCAGGCGGCTTGGGCGGTAGAGGGTCCGCCGACGCGGAGGCGGGGATTGGCGCGTTTGATGGCGTTGGCGGCGGCATCGTAGAGCTGGAAGTAGGTGGACTGTTTGGGATTGCCGGTCCAGAAGTCGATATTGGGCTCGTTCCAGACTTCGAAGTACCACTGGGAGACTTCGTCGATGCCGTAGCGGTCCACCAGGTGGCGGGTGAAGCGGTAGACGAGTTCGCCCCAGGCGTCGTAAGAGGTGGGGGGATTGGGGAGCGGCTTGTACCAGAAGGCGTGGGGGGTTTGGGAGGCGGCGAGGGCCTTGGGCATGAAGCTCAATTCGACGAAGGGTCGAATGTGGTCCGCGAGGAGGCCATCGTAGATCTGATCGACGTAGGAGAAGTTGTAGGACTTGCCGTCGAAGACGCCGACTTCGTCATCGAGGATGGCGTGGAAGCGGATGTAGCGGAAGCCGGTGGCGTCGCGGACCTGGCGGAGGTCGCGGCGATAGTCGTCACGGAGCGCGAGGATGGCGCGGCCGCTGCCGAACATTTGTTCCCAGAAGTGGGGGAAGGGCCGGGGGGCGGCTTGGGTGTCGACGACGGCGGTCTGCTGCCCGTGGGCGAGGGCGGCGACGAGGAGAAGAGCCGGCAGGCGAAAGCGCCTGCCGCAATTTAAGGCCATAGCGATTATTTTGCCCTGATTTAGAAGCTGAAGCGTGCTTGTAATTCTACTACCCGGCCCGCGAGAGCTCCAGAGGAGGTGCCAAAGAAGGGGAGTTCGGGGTGGGTGCCTTGCGAGCTGAAATTGAGGGGCGCGAGGTTGAGCTGGTTGAAGATGTTGAAGAAGAAGCCGCGCAATTCCAGGTTGGACGATTCGCCGAAGAAGAAAGGCATGTGGATGTTCTTGGCGAAGCTGAAATCGGTTTGGAAGAAGCGGGGTCCGCGGAAGGAGTTGCGTCCGACTCCGGGAGGGCCGCTGGCCGTGATGTTGAAATAAGCGGGACCGCCTTTGGGGAAGTTGCTGCCGGTCATGAAGGCGCTGTTCGACTGGCTATCGCCGGCGCCGCCGTAGTAGGCAGTGGGGCGGATCGGCGAGAGCGAGGGGCCGCCGGGGGTCTGGACGCTCTGTCCGATGACGGGGGTCCAGGGATAGCCGGTGTGCCAGGTGACGATGGGGGCGAGTTCCCAGCCGCCGAGAATGCTCTTCCAGACTCCATGCAGGGAACTGGGCGGGGGGATCTGCCAGACGCCGGCGGCGGTGACGATGTGGCGGACGTCGTAATCCGAGGGTCCCCATTCGAGGCGGTTGTTCTGGGGATAGGTCTGGTTGGTGACGAAGCCGGGTCCTTCGTACGAGGAGTTATCGAGGCTCTTGGACCAGCGGTAATTGGCGATGAACTGGAGGCCGTGACTCATGCTGCGGCGGAGGGTGACGAGGGCGGCGTTGTAATTGGAATTGTCGTCGGGCTGCGGGATGTAGACGGCGGTGAAGGCGGCGTTGCCATTGAGGTTGAGGTTGTTGGGGTAGAGGTAATTCTCATTGACGAGGCGGATGAGGTGGTGGCCTTCGCTGCCTGAATAGCCGAGGTCGAGAACGGTGTGGCCGGGCAGGCTGTATTCCACGTCGAAGGAATAGACGTAGACCATGGGATTGGGCATGTACTGTTGGGCGCCATAGATTTCGACTGCGCCGGCGTTGGGACTGCCGGTGACGGGATTGATGCCCTGGGCGAGGCCGGGATTGACGGGATAACTGAAGGGCGAATCGCTGGAGCCGAGTCCGTAAACAATCTGTCCGCCGACGAAGGGATTGGTAGCGGTGCCGCAGCAGATGCCGTAGCGCGCAAAGTTGGGCGGGTTGGCCAGGGAGTTGGTGAAGAGGACTTCGGGGATGCGGTCATAGAATATACCGAAGCCGCCGCGGACCACCAATTTCTGGTTGAAGCGGCCGGGGGCGTAGGCGAAGCCGATGCGCGGAGCGAAGTTGTGATAGTCGGGTTGGTAGAGGCGATTGACCGTGCGGATGGTGGAGTTGGCGAGGCCCTGTGAGCCGAATACGATGTTGCTGAGCATGCCGTGCGCATCGGAGACGGGCGCGAAGTATTCCCAGCGAAGTCCGAGATTGACCGTGAGTCCGGGGCGGACCTTCCAATCGTCCTGGACGAACCAGCCGTAGTAGGGACTGCGCAGGTAGCGCTGCGAATCGGCGGGGCCGCCGGTTAGCGGATTGGCGTCGATGCCTTCGTAGATGGGAGCGCCGTTGGCGAGATCCCAAAGTCCGTTGAAGACGTAATCGGGGCGGGCGCCGCCGGCGAGGTTGTTGTTGTCCTGCTCGCGGCGGAATTCCACGCCGGCTTTGAGGCCGTGATTGCCGCGGACGGTGCTGAAGGTGTCGCGGAGTTCGTAAGTGTTTTGGGCGAAGACGGCGGGGGAGGATTCGCCCTGGGCCGCGCCGAATTCCAGGCGGGCGATGGGATAGCCCTGCACTTCGAGTCGCGGAATTCCATAGTTGACGACGCCGGCGTTGGAGGTGATCTGGTTGGCGGCGAAGCGCGTGAAGTTGGCCTTCAGCTCATTGAGCATGGTGGGCGTGAGGATGCGGTTGTACTGGGCGGTGACGGCGGAGTTGAGCGGGGTGAAATTGACGTCGGCCATGGGACGGCTCCCGGTGCTGGTATCGGAGCCGAAATTATAGAGGTGCGTGAAGTACATGCTGACGAAGGCGGAATCTTTGGCGGTGGCGTTGAGATCGACGCGGCCGTTGTACTGATCGCCCTGGGTGATGGAGGGCGAGGCGAGTTGGGCGAATTCGAGGTCGGGGATGCCGTCGAGGCCGGCGCCGGTGATGCCGGGAGTGTAGAGGCCGGTGGAGCCGGAGAACGATCCGACATCGATACCGCCGGCCACCGGGCGGCACGTGCCGGAGGCAAACGCCGTGGGGCACGGGGTAGTTAGCACGTTGACAACGCGCGGGGCGATGCCGGGGGACTGGAAGATCTGCGCGGTGGTGCTATTGGGGCGCGCGGCGATGAGAGCCTGACGGAACTGCGGGGTCTCCACCCAGCCTGTATAGATGTTGTTGCTGCTCTGGCGCAGGCCTTCGTAGGAGAGGAAGAAGAACAACTTGTCCTTGATGATGTGGCCGCCGAGGCTGGCGGCATACTGGCGCATCAGATTGTTGTCTCGCACGGGCGCGGCTCCGGCGGGTCCGCCCCACTTGTTATAGGAATTCAGACCTGGGGAGGCGATTTGGAAGACGCCGCTACCGTGCCACTGGTCGGTGCCGTTTTTGGAGATGACGGAGACCTGGGCGCCGGAATTGCGGCCCCATTCGGCGGAATAAGCGTTGGTGAGGACCACCATTTCCTTGATGGATTCCTGATTGGGCGTGACGACGGCGGAACCGCCCCAGCCGAGACTATTCACGCTGACGCCATCGAGCTGGTAATCGTTATTGGACATGCGCTGGCCGTTGGCGGAGACGGGCAACTGATTTTCCGTTTGAAAAATGCTGGAATTGGAGCCGCCGGGTCCGGTGCTGTTGGGGAGGGAGACGGACTGTCCGGAGCCGCTGCGCGCCATATCGGCGGTGACGTTGGGGGTGATGCGCAGGAGTTCGTAGGGGTCGCGGCCGAATTCGGGGAGGCTGGTGACTTCGCGGGAGTTGATCTGGGCGCCGACTTCGGCATTTTCGGTACGCAGCGCGGTATTGCCCTCGGCGGTGACGGTCATGGTCTGGGTGATGGCGCCGGGGGTGAGGGTGATGTTGGTGCCCTGAGTCTGTTCGGCGAGCACGTTCACATCTTTGACTTCCTGGCGGGTGAAGTTGGTGGCTTCGGCGGCGAGGGTGTAACGTCCGGGCGCGAGACCGGTGAAGCGATAGAAGCCATCGCCGCTGGTCTTCATGGTTTGTTTGGCATTGGTTTCGTTGTTGGTGAGGGTGATGGAAGCGTCGGGGATCACTGCGCCCGAGGGATCAGTAATGGTGCCTTGGAGAATAGCGTTGAATTGGGCATGAAGCAGGGATGCGGTGAGGGCCAGAACGGCCCACCAGGTTCGGTTCAGCATGGGGCTCCTTAAGTGCGACTAACCTTCTGTAGATATTGTCGGAAGGGGTGCCTTGTATTTACAACGGCGGGATGTGCCTGAAGGGACGGAACCTTTGATGAAGTGTGCAGGTGCAGACAGGCGTGGGGTTTGGGAGTGTTCGGTTTTTCGCTACAAGCTACTGAAAGCGGGAGACGTTGTCGTGAGTCACTAACTGGAAGGGGATGAGGACCTGTTTGTCGTAGGGTTCGTGGCGGATGATTTTGACGGCGGTGGCTACGGCGGCTGCGCCCTGGCCTTTGGCGTCCTGAAAGACGGTGGCGTCGAGGCGGCCGTCTTTGACTGCCTGTAAGGCGTCGGCGATGGCGTCGACACCGACCAGCACGATTTTGCCTTTGCGGTTGGACTGTTCGATGGCGAGGAGGGCGCCCATGGCCATCTCGTCGTTTTGGGCAAAGACGGCATTGATGCGGTCGCCGTAGGATTGAAGCCAGTTTTCCATCAGACTCATTCCCTTGGCGCGATCCCATTCGGCGGTCTGGCTGGCCAGGAGGTGGAGGTCCGGCGTTTTGGCCAGCGCGGCGCGAGCGCCCTGTTCGCGTTTGATCTGGGCGGCCTGGCCGATGAAGCCCTGCATCATCAGGACATTGCCTTTGGAGTTCAGACGCTGCGCGATGTACTGCATGGCCATGCTGCCGGAGTCTTCATCGCGTGAGCCGACGAAGGCGGTGGGCGTCATGCGCGTCTCGGAATTCACGTTGATCACCGGGATTCCCGCGGCCAGCGCCTTTTCCACGGCGGGAGAACTGGCGTCCACTTCGCAGGGATTGAGAATCACGGCGTCGACTTTTTGAGCGATGAAGGACTCGACCTGCTGCACCTGTTTTTCGGCGCTGCGCTGCGCATCGTTGACGATCAGCCGGACGCCGAGTTCGCGGGCCTTCTGGTCCATCGACTTATTCAGCATGACGATGAACTCGTTAGAGAGGTTCAGGAGTGACACGCCGATCACCGGACCGGCCGGCTTACCGGACGGCTGGTTGGCGGAACATCCGGCAAACAGGATCGCGGCCAATGCGAGCCAGGCTTTCTTCATGGTCTGTTCTTACTCCTGTCCAACCAGACTGCTCCCACGATGATCACACCTTTGACCACCTGCTGGTAATAAGAAGATACGTTTAGCAGATCCAGCCCGTTGTTGATGACGCCAATGAGGAGCGCGCCCAGAATCGCGCCGCCCACGCCTCCGGCTCCGCCGCTCAGGCTGGTGCCGCCGATCACCACGGCCGCGATGGCGTCGAGTTCGTAGCCCGTGCCGGCATTGGGCTGTCCCGTGGTGATGCGCGCGGCCTGCACCACTCCGGCCAAGCCGGCGAGCGCACCGCAGAGCGTGTAGGCCGTCATTTTTACGGTGCGGACGTGGAGTCCAGCGGCGCGGGCGGCATTCTCATTGCCGCCGACGGCGTAGATATACCGGCCCATGCGCATGTTGGCGAGGAAGAGCCACGAGAGCAGCGACACGGCGACGAAGATCAGAATGGGAATTGGCACGGAAGCCACGCTGCCGGCGCCGAGTTGGGTGAACGAGGGTGAGAGGTTGGAGACGGGTCGTCCATCGCTCACCAGGAGGGCGAGGCCGCGAGCCGCCGTCATCATTCCGAGCGTGGCGATAAAAGGAGCGACGCGGCCGACCGTCACCACCACGCCGTTGGCCGCGCCACAGGCTGCGCCGGCGAGGATCCCCAGCAGCACAGACACGATGACCGGGGATTGGCCGGGATGAGCGAAGGAGGCGGCCGCGACTCCGCTGAGCGCCAGCACGGAGCCGAGAGAGAGGTCGACGCCGCCGGTGAGCAGCACGTAGGTGACGCCCACGGCGAGAATCCCATTGATGGATATCTGGCGGACCAGGTTCACCAGGTTGGCGAGATTGAGGAAATTCGGCCTGGCGAGGGAGAGAGCGGCCATGAGCACGAACAGCGCGATGGCGAGCGTGAATTCGGGGGGCCAGGATTTGCGCCGCTTGGCGTCAGTCAGGGAGGGCATGACGCAAAATCTCCTCGGGGGTGGCGTGGGCGGCGGCGAATTCCGCGGAAACAGCGGCTTCGCGGATCACGAGAATGCGGTGGCTGAGCGCCAGAAGCTCGTTCATCTCCGACGAAATCAGGAGGATGGCTTTACCGGCGGCGGCCAGTTGTGCGATCCAGGCGTAGATCTCGGCTTTGGCTGCGACGTCGATGCCGCGGGTGGGCTCGTCGAGAATCAGGATCTCCGGCTCGGCCAGCAGCGCGCGGGCGATGGCGACTTTCTGCTGATTGCCGCCGCTGAGGAACCGGACCGGCTGGTCGCGGTCCGCGACGCGCACGTCGAAGCGGCGGATCTGCTCATCGGCGGCAGCGGCTTCCTGGCTACGGCGAATGAAAGGGCCGCGGCAGAATCTCTGGAGGCTGGAGAGCGTGATGTTTTCCTTGACGGACATGGCCGGGACGAAGCCGAATTCGCGGCGATCTTCGTTGACCATGGCGATGGCGTGGGCCAGCGCGGCGGCGGGACTGTGGATGCGGACCTCGCGGCCGTGGAGCAAGATGGTCCCGGAGGTGGCAGGGGCGAGGCCGAAGAGGGCAGCGGCGATATCGCTGCGTCCCGCTCCCATGAGGCCGGCAAGACCGAGAATTTCGCCGCGGCGCAGGTTGAAGGAGACATTGCGGAAGCGAGGGGCGCGGCCCAACGCACGGACCTCGAGAACGACTTCGCCGGGGGCGGCGGGGGACCTGCCGGCGGCATTCGCCAGCGCGCGACCGACCATGAGTTCGATGAGACGGGCCTCATCGAGCTCCGCGGCGGGCCGGGTAGCTACATGCCGACCATCGCGCATCACGGTGACCTGGTCGGCCAATTGGAAGATCTCCTGCATACGGTGGGAGATGTAAAGGATGGCGACGCCGCGGCTCTTGAGATCGAGCATGATGCGAAAGAGCAGTTCAGTTTCGCGGATGGAGAGCGCGGAGGTGGGCTCGTCCATGATGAGGACGTCGGCGCGGCGGGCCAGTGCCTTAGCGATTTCCACGGACTGTTTTTCGGCGACGGTGAGATCGCCCATGCGGCTGCGCGGGTGGATATCGAGTCCTAGCTGCTGGAGCAGGTGGCGGGCCTGAGTGTCGCGCGCGGTGCGGTCGATCCAGCCAGGGAAGCGGACCGGTTCCTGCCCCATCAGAATGTTTTCAGCGACGGTGAGGTGGGGGAACGGCAGCAGCTCCTGGTGAATCATGGCGACGGCGCGGCCGTGGAAGCGAACGTGTCCCGAATCGGGCCGCTCCTGGCCGGCGACAATTTTCATGAGAGTGGATTTGCCTGCGCCATTCTCACCGGCGACGGCGTGGATCTCAGCGGCGTTGACGCAGAAGCTGACGGCGTGGAGCGCCTGAATGCCGGCATACGATTTGGAGACGCCGTCGATTTCCAACAGAGGCGCGGACATGGCGGCTAACGGGCCCCCGACGATTCCCGGATTTCGAGGCGAGCGGGCAGACGCACCTTCCTGGAAGGCGCGGTGGAAGCGGCGCCGATGCGATCCAGCAGAAGTCCGGCAGCGCGGTAGCCGATATCGTAGGCCGGCTGCACCACGGTGGTGATGGCGGGGGTAAAGATACCGTCGACGGTCAATTCGTCGAAGGTGGCGAAGGCGATGTCCTGGGGCATGCGCAGGCCGCGCGCGCGCAAGGCCCGTAAAACGCCGATGGCGGTGGGACCGTTGGTGCAGAAGATGGCGTCGGGGAGCGTGGATGCCGCGGAGAGACGGCCGGCGCACAGCGCTGCGACATCGGGCACGCGGAAATTTCCCTCCCAGATAAGGTCGCTGTCCGCCGGAATGGCCGCAGCCTTCAGCGCCTGACGGTAGCCCTGGAGGCGGCTGCGCTCATTTTTCAGCGCGAGGGGTCCGGTGACGATGGCGATGCGCTGGTGGCCGCTCTCGATCAGGTGGCGGACGCCGAGCAGGGCCGCGTCGAAATCTCTCACCGAGACCGAATCGACGGCGATGCGGTCAGGGATGCGGTCGAAGCACACGATGGGGATGCCGGCATCGATCATGAGGGAAATCTGCTGGAGAGGGGCGGGCGCGGCTGCCACCGCGAGGAGAATGCCTTCCACGCACTGGGAGCGCAGGAGGGAAAGCAGGTGGCGCTGGCGATCGCCGTCATCGTTCGAATTGACGGTGAGCAGCGAATAACCGCGCGCCAGCGCAGCGGCTTCGGCGCCGGCGATCACCAGGGGAAAGAACGTAATTGTCAGATCGGGAACGACGATGCCGAGCGTCAGCGTCTTGCTGGTTTTCAGGCTGCGCGCCAGGTGATTGGGGTGGTAGTTGAGTTTGCGAATGGCGGCCTGCACTTTGGCGCGGAGAGGCTCGCTGACGGGCACCGACCCGGTGATGACGTGGGAGACAGTGCCCACCGAAACGCCGGCCACTTCGGCGACTTTTTTGATGCTGGGCATGTGAGTCAGTCCGCGCGCACGGCCACCCAACGGCGGGCGGCGGCCGACTGGAGAACCGCGTCGGTGACGTAGTCGGTCTGCAGGGCCTCGCGAAAAGTGGGAGAAGCGCTCTTGCCTTCTCCGGCGGCGATCAGAAAATCGGCGGCCTGGTGGATGAAGCTGTGCTCGTAGCCGATCTGGAGGCCGGGCACCCACCAGTGCTTCATGTAGGGCTGGTCGGAATCGGTGATGTGGATGCTGCGCCAGCCGCGGGTGCGGCCTTCGTCGCCGTGATCGAAATACTGGAGGCGGTGCAGGTCGTGGAGGTCCCAGGCAATGGAGGCATGCTCGCCGTTGATTTCGAACGTGTAGAGCGCCTTGTGACCGCGGGCGTAGCGGGTGGCTTCGAAGGTGGCAAGGGAACCGTTGCGGAAGCGCGCGAGGAAGGCGCTGGCGTCGTCGATGGCGACCGGTTCGACATTGCCGGTGAGATTGTGTTTGCGGCTCTTGATGAAGGTTTCGGTCATGGCGGAGACTTCTGCAATTCCGCCGTTCAGCCACATGGCGGTGTCGATGCAATGGGCCAGAAGGTCGCCGGTGACGCCGCTGCCGGCCACGGAGGCGTCGAGCCGCCAGAGTCCTTCCCCGCCCTGCGGCAGATCGCTGGAGATGGTCCAGTCCTGGAGGAATTTGGCGCGGTAGTGGAAGATCTTGCCGAGACGGCCCTCGTCGACGATCTGTTTGGCGAGCGTGACGGCGGGAACGCGGCGGTAGTTGTACCAGACGGAGTTGGCTACTCCGGCGGCTTCGACGGCGTGGACCATGGCCTCGGCTTCGGCGGCGTTGCGGCCGAGCGGCTTTTCGCACATCACCATTTTTCCGGCTTTGGCGGCGGCGATGGCGATCTCGGCGTGAGTGTCGTTGGGGCTGGCGATATCGATGAGATCGATCTCGGGGGATTCGACCAGCTCGCGCCAATCGGAGACCACCGATTGGTAGCCCCAGCGCACGGCGAAGGCCTCGGCGCGCGCGGCGTTGCGGGCGCAGACGGTTTTCAGCACGGGCCGCAAGGGCACATCGAAAAAGTGACTCACCTGCGAAAAGGCATTGGAGTGAGTGCGGCCCATGAAGCCGTAGCCGACCATCCCGATGTTCAGGTTCTTCATTCCGGATCTCCTCGAGGAGCCTTGAAACGTGTCAAGCGACCAAACTTTCTGAGGGTATATCAGGGGTGGGAGGATGTCAATGGAAGGGATCGCTGAGTGGCAGCCTAGATAGAATTTTTCCTCGGTAGCAGGTCGGAGGGGACGAACATCTACTTCAGCCGGAAGCTGGTTTTGACGAACGGGGCGGTGGTGGCGACGGATCAACCCCTCCTCTTGGATCCGTTACGCATCGCTTGCGAGCGTTCCTGGTCGAGTGCTTTCGCACGTTCGACATTAAGAGCCTTGACCCATTGGAATGTCATTTCCCAAGAGCCTGCGTCCAATTCAGCATCACAGTAACTCCGGCCCCGCCGGGTGCGGCGGGAACTGCGATCAGGAAGCGTTGCCCGTTCAGCGAGGGCTCGTAGGCCCGATTGAAATCGCTGGAGTCGACAGGAAATAAGCTCTCGGCCGAGCCGAATTGCACATCAGAACCGCGGATCGTGACCGGCACGGCCGTCAGTCGACCATCGCCGGCTACAAAGTAGATTTCCTTTCCATCACGACGCCAGGCGGGACTACCGCCGCCTTGACTGGAAACTGTGTACCGATTGCCATCCAAGGGGGGAAACGGTATGAGATAGATTTCATACCTGCCCGATTCATTCGACGAATACGCCACCCACTTCCCATCTGGTGAAAAGGACCCTGCGTTCTTCTCGAAGCGATTCTTCGCAATGGCGTATGGTTTGTCCTTGCCATCCACCGGTACGATCCACAGGTCCTCGTTGCCCCAGTAAAGGAGATATTTGCCATCGGGTGACCAATCGGTGGGATAGCCCCCAGCTAACTGCATGTCGAAGACAAGCTTTTCCCGGTTGGAACCGTCAGTGATGTACGGGTTATAACGCCCGGTCCGGTTCGAAGAAAACGCAATGTGCTTCCCGTCTGGAGAAAACACCGGAACGGCGGAGTTCTTGGCTTCGGAAGTGAGCCGTTCCCGGGTACCCCGCCGTATGTCGAAAACGGTAACGTCATAATTGAAAGGGCCGGATGTGACGGGAGCAAACGCGATCTTGCTCTGATCCGCCGACAGTCGGAAGTTGTACCAGTCCTCCGGCGGGCCCACTTTTTCTTTTATCGATCCGCGTCGATCCACCCATACCAGCTGTTCTGGCACCTTCTCCCGGTAGACCAATGTACCGCCGCGCCCGGCCGAGAGCGTCGGGTAGAGGAGGTCGTTGGCGACAGACTCCCTGGTCAAGGGGAGTGGCTCACCGACCAGCTTAAGCGTTTTGAGGTCGAACCGCTGCGCGGTCAAGCGGCCTTGGCGCGCGAAAACCAGATATCCATCCGGCGAATACACTGTTCTTGACTGATCCGGCAGAAGACGCGCTGGCGGCTTGCCGTCCAGCGAGCCTAAAATGACGCCCTCATACATGTTCACCCACAACAGATGATTTCCATCGGGTAAGAACTCCGGGTTGAAGGCAACCGTGAGGTTCGGCTTGTAGAGGCGTTCCGGCACGCCGCCCTTCTCACTCACTCTGTAGAGTTCCCGCGCTTGGGAGAAAACAATCACTCCTTGGGTACCCCAGGTGGCGCCGAGAATAATAGGCACGACGTCAGCGATCGCGACCGGCTCGCCGCCGGCCACGAGGATAGTTTTCAATTTTCCATCCGCGAAGAATCCAATCTGCTTACCATCCGGCGACCAGAACGGAAATCGTGCGCCATCCGCAGCCGGCAGCAGGCGGGTATCTAACGAATCCAGAGTCCGGATTTTCAGTCGAAACTTGCCTTCTTCGACGGCTGAGATGGCGATGCTGCGTCCGTCCGGAGAAAGCGCTACCATCGCGTCCCGGCCGATCCCCCCGGGGATAGGCACTCCAAATCGAACGACGGCCGGCCGCGCGGGCGGAGCGGCGAAGCGGAGCCAGCCAGAGATTCCCAGCACCAGCAGCGCGGCCACCAGAGACCAGGGTAGCCATCGGCCCCGAGCTGGTTTGGAAGGCGCTGTTAGTGAATCATCGCCCAGTAAGAATCGCCAGTCGCCGATACTGGACAAGCGCTCCTTCGGGTCCTTCATCAGGCAGGCCCGCAACACCGGCCGCACGCGGGCCGGGACGATCGAAAGGTCCGGCTCCCGGGTAAGCACCGCCGCGAGCGTCGCTTGCATCGAGTCGCCCGGAAAGGGACGACGTCCCGTCAGCAACTCATACAGCAACACCCCGAAGGCCCAGACATCCGCGCGCTTGTCCACCTCCTTGCCTTGCGCTTGCTCCGGCGCCATATAGGCCGGCGTCCCCATCACCTTCCCCGCTTCGGTCAATGTCATCGTCACGCTTGAGCCGTCGAGGGTAGTCTCGGGGGTCCGCTTCGCCAAGCCGAAATCGAGCACTTTGACCGATCCACTCGAAGTGACGATCACATTGCCCGGCTTGATGTCCCGGTGCACGATTCCTTTGGAGTGAGCTGCGGACAAAGCGTCCGCGATTTGCCGGCCCCACAAAAGGGTCTGTTCGATTGTGGGTTTGGCCCGCTTCAGTTTTGCCGCCAGAGTTTCGCCGTCCAGGAGTTCCATAACCAGATAGTCGGGGCCAACGTCGTAAATGGAACAGATGTGAGGATGATTCAAGGACGCGATGGCGCGCGCCTCTCTTTGGAACCGCTCGCTGAATTCCTCGCGGCACATTTTGAGCGCGACAGCCCTGCCCAAGCGGGTATCGACGGCGCGGAAGACCGCGCCCATCCCGCCCTCGCCGATTTGCAGATCGATCTTATAGGGGCCCAGTTGTGTTCCGGGCGTGACAACAATCTCTGTCCGGAGAAGAGTGGCGTGTTCCTCCCAAGCCGGATGCTCCAGGGCCGATCCCTCCTGCGCGAACACTGCTGCGATTGCCGATCGCAGTTCCGAGTCGGCATCTTTCAACCGCGAGCGGCGTTCCTCGGGAGACAAATTTTTAACCGAATCGAATAGTTCCTCGAGTTGACGCCAGCGTTCGGGAGTCATACCCATTGGTTCATTCTACTGCTGGCGCGGTGTGGCTTCCGAATCTCAGCAGAGTGGAGGCCAGCCGTCATCGGCCGACCGAGAAATTTACTGCCCTTGGCCGCAAGATACGCTGACAGTCAGGTATTTCGGCAGGGTCGTCCCATCGGTTGATCAACTGACAGTGTTCCAGGATCGCCTCGGTGGTGGAATGTTGACTCATGGTAAAGTCGTCGCCGCCAGCCAATTGTGGCAGCACTACGCCCTGCCTGAACGATCCGGTGAGTGAACGAAATTGGCTAGTGAACCGTTGGTCCGCCACCGCCATTCGGCCAATCAGACCCACCTGCCACCGCATCTGACCGCAAAATCCATTCCGCAGACAGAGCATCAGCCGTGGCGTCCAGAAGACCCAAGAGTGCGTCCACCCGGCTTAGAAACTCAGGAATGTTGAAGGCGATATCGCCCTGGACCGAACCCCGCTCTTGGGCATGGACGGGATACCGAAACGCATAGGCGGCGGGATCGACGGTATTCAGCTTCTCAATGAGTGCCTTGAAATCGGCTAGACTCTCGATGCCTGGGCACTTGAACAGCGCTTCCCACTTGACGGTGGTGATGATCTGGCAGACGAACTGCGCCAGCCAGGACAACGAGTCCGTCTTCATGGTCGAGATCCGGTCTGGCTTGGCCACCAGGAAGTTGCTGCCCTTTCCGGTGACGAACGCTTTCAAGTGGAGTTCGGCGGCTTGACGGTACATGGAGACCACCGGGCAGACATCGAATTCGTCAAGTGTGCCGGAATCGAATTTCAGCGCCCTGGCAAGAGCTTTTGCCGCTGCATGGAATGACCGTGCGTAGAATGCCAACTTCATCTCCGGGTCATCTTGCCAGTCCCGAACAGGGTTTCGCCGCCCTGGATTGGAGCTGGATGGCCGGGAAGTTGGTGGCTTCTTCTTCATCGGTGTGCGCCTATCCAAGTTTAAGTCGGAAGCGCCTCTGCCCAAAGCCGAATTAGATCTTCCTCCACGGTTGGCGAGTAGCGCCCGGCTGGAGGGGTTAACGAAGCGCGGTGAGGATCAGGCTGTCGTGAGTTTCTTTCATTTCACGGACTGGGAAATCCGGGTGCTCGCGGTAGAATGCGCCTTCGTCCACGCGCCGGACATCTTTGAAGCCGGCGTACCCGAGAGCCCACTCGAGCATTTCCAGATCGTAGAGATTGCGGTGCTCGCCCTGGTGGTGAAAGTAGTAATTGATGCGGTGTTGCACGGGAAAGCCGGGTTCCTCGCCATGGGGCCAGTGGCGCTTGCGGCCCTTGTCGATGGCGGCACAGCGATCCTGACAATAACTCCGGCAAATGATTTCCAGATCGGGACAACTGAGCCAGACTCTTCCGCCGGGCTTGAGAATCCGGTGCAGTTCCCGAAGCAGATTCAATAAGACCGGATCGTAGTCCAGATGCTCGACTACCTGCTGCGCAACGATCACCGAAAACTGGCCGTCGGCGAAGGGAAACGGGGGTGAGGCCAAATCCAGATCGATGTCAGAGCCTGTGACGTCGCAATTCAGCCAGCCCTTCACGTGTTTCCAGCCGCAGCCAAGATGTAGTTTATCGCTGGAGATAT
>DASZMZ010000299.1:0-4809 GCA_035551455.1 Candidatus Sulfopaludibacter sp. | reverse complement strand
TTTCCGAAAGCTCCAAAAACCGGCTCCGGAAACCGAACAAACCAAAGAGAAAACTCAACAATTGGGTTCGTTCCGCACCGCTCCCCGGGACCCCGACCAGCACCCCGCCGACGCCGCCTTCGACGCCATCGAGCGCGAACTAGCCGCCCTGGTAGGATAGACGATCGCCTTGCGTCGTCTGTCCAGGCGAGCAGCGCTCGCCCGCAACCCGCACAAACCAAAAGGAAAACTCAACAATTGGGTTCGTTCCTCACCGCGCCGTAGGGTGCCGCCGCGGAGGCAGGTGCGTCGACGCGATCCGCGTACCCGACCCCGGAGTCACTGCCGTATACGTGATCTCCTGCCCCGGAACCGCCGCCATCGCCCGCAGCACCGAGTCCGTAATCCGCGCAGTCCCGTCGTCCGGAACGAAGTTCGCCGAGACCGGGTCGTACAGATAAGTCGCCATCCGGCCGTTCACCGCGACGTGCGCCACCAAATCGCACTCCGTCACCGTCCCGTTCAGCGACTTCGAAACAAACGGCGCCCCCGCCCGCCGCATCATCAGATCGATGCGCGGACCGGCCACGCTGCCATTCGTATTGGTGAGAGTCATCTGCTGTCCCACGATCGGCGCCAGATCCGTATCGAACGCCAGGATGAACTGCTCCACATCGCGCCGCGTCCCGTCTGGATTATTCTGCGGGAAACCGGAATTGGACGTCGGGTTGAAAACCGCCGCACTGAGGAAGCGGAAAAGCGTGTCAGTCGATCCATCGCCCGTATAGCCGAAGCCCCGCACCTGATCGCCCTGCGGTCCGCTATCGGCCGCACTAAAGAAGCCCACCGCCGGCGTGCCGAACATGCCAACCTTGTCATACGCATTCCGTAAGTGGGGAATCTTGACGATCTGCGGCAGTCCCTCGAAGCTCTGATTGCCGCCCGTGCCGAAAAAGCCCTTCGACGCGTCCAGCACGTGGCAGCCGTTGCAGGAGAACGACGCCTTCCCCACCAGTTGGTCCAGGGCCGCCGAAACGATACCGTCGGAGGGCCGCGCGCCCGAATAAAACGTCGCCCCCCGCTGCTGCGACGCCGTCAGCGAATTGTCCAGACTGCGCACCGGATTGGGCGGCGGCAGCACCTGCAACTGGAAATCCGTGAAGGCTTGCATGTCCGCCGCCGAGGGCGCATCCACGCTGCCCACCAGCCCCTGGAACGCCACGATGAAGTTGTTGAACGAGAGGCCCGCGTCGAAAGCGTCCGTGCCGAAGGCCCCGGTAGACCGGTCCCCGCGCCAGTGCATCGCGCCCGAATAGGCCAGCCCGCGGAGCGCCTGCGTCGTGAACGGCCCCTTCATGGGATGAAAGTCGGTGGTCTTGTTGCTCCCGTTCAGCGGTGTATTGAAGCCGGTGGCATTCAGAGCGACCAGGAACGGAATGATGCCGCCGAAGTTGACCGGAATCGTGCTGGTCGTCACCGTGGCGTCGGGATTCCCCAGGTCCCAGGCCAGGTCGTCCATATCGCCGAAGATGTGGCAACTGGCGCACGTAGCTTCGCCGTTGCCGGAAAAGCGCGTGGCGTCGTACAGCATGGGCCGGCCCTTCACCACGGAGGGCGGTTCGGGATTCGGCAGCGCCAGTTGCGCCAATTCCTTCTTGCTCTTCAGGTCCACCACTTTGACGCCATCGTCGAAGCGCGTCATCACGTAGAGCAGGTTGCGGGCTTCGTCCAGCGCCAATCCGCTCACGCCGCCGCCGCTCACCGGAATGTACCCCGCACTCGCAGTCACCGGGTCGAACGTATCGGTCTCCAGCGCCTTGGTGTCGAACACCCCGACCTTGGCCGACCCGAACGCCGCCAGGTACAGCGTCTTGCCGTCGCTGGTAATCGCCATGTCCAGGGGCATGCTGAGACTGTGCGTCCGCGCCGTCGCGTCGAAGCCGCTGGACCCGGCCAGTTTGCTGTAGTTGATGTGCTTGTTCAGCCGCCGCGGCGACACCGTGGATCCCGAAATCACGGTGATGCGCGATTCGGCGATGTGGCCCTGCACGGTGTGCCCGGCATACGTGCCCGGCCCTTCAAACCGAACGTCGTTGAACGCCTCGGTGTTAGAGACGTACACCGTTCCCGTCACCGGATTGGTCGCCATGTTGAACAGCGTGGTGCCCACATGAGCGAACGACGCGGTCTGCGTCAGCTTGTTCGCGTCGATGGCGAACACGTCGTTGTCCGGCAGGTTGAAACGCACCGAATTGTCCCACACGCGGTGCAGTTCGTCTTCCCAATGGCTGGTGGCATTGTTGAATCTGACGATCAGGCCCACTTCCGGCGCGGGCTCCCCGGCCGAATCGGCGGCCGGTCCCGGATTGCCGCCAGGACTGGTGGATCCGTCGGGTAAGGTGCACGGCTTGTTTGCCAGAAAGCCGGTGCAGACTCGGCCCTGGTGGACCGTCGTGGTCTGGTTGCCGCTCTTGAAGCCGGCCACATACACCGTGTTCTGATCGGGACTCACGGCCAGCGCGCGCGGCGTGTCCGTGAAGAAACTCATGATCCGCACGGGCGTTCCTCCCATGCTGGCGCCCGGATTGGCCGGGTCGAAGATCCAGACATCGGCGCGCGGAATGCCCGGAGTGGTGAGTTGCGGATCACCGGCACCGGGTACCGAAGCAATCGAGGGATCCGTCCGCTGCTGGCCCCGATGAGCCGTAGTGACGAAGGCGCGCACGGGACTGCCCGCGAAGACGATGTCGCGAGGCTCGTCGCCCACCAGCAGCGTGCGGATCACCCGGGGAGTGCCCGACGTGCTGACGATGCTGATGCTGTCCGAGAGATGATTGACCACCCAGATCTCGGTATTCGAGCGCGCGGCCACTGCCACCGGTTCCAGCCCCACGGGCACCCGGTATTCGAACACCGGCATGCCGGAGGTCAGGGAAAAAGCCTCCAGCGTGGCGTTCGGCGTGTTCACCGCGAACAGAGTCTTGCCGTCGGGCGAGAGCGCGATCGGCCGGACGTGGCCGCTTTCGAATTCGACAAACGCGGGACCGGCGGAGGTGGCGCCAAACGCAATCAGAGCCACGGTGAGAATGGAAGTCAGGAATCGGTGCATGGGTAATGCCGTATGGATAAGTATAGGCGAGCGGGACCTGGAGTATCATGACTTCTTATGCTCATGAGGAAACCGGGCGCTGCGCTCCTCCTGCTGGCCGCCGCGCCGTTGTGCGCACAGAGTGGCTGGTTTCAACCTGCCTTGCTGGAAAAGCCGGAGATCCGCAAGGCCTTCCAATCCGTGGACGACCGCGCCACCGCGATTGTCGACGAATGGATCCAACTGGTGGAGACGCCCGCGCCGTCAGGCAAAGAGCAGGTGCGCGCCAGGTACATTCGCGCAGAGATGGAGAAGCTCGGGCTGAAGGACATCCGCACCGACGACATGAGCAATGTGAGCGGCGTCCGCAAAGGCACCGGCGGCGGTCCCACCGTGGTCTTCGCCGCCCACACGGACACCGTCTTTCCCGAAGGCACGGACCTGAAGGTGAAGCGCGAAGGCGACATCCTGCGCGCGCCCGGAATGGGCGACGATACGGCGAACCTCATGGCCACGCTGGAGATGTTCCGCGCCCTGAATCGCGCGGGCGTGCAGACCAAAGGCGACCTGATCTTCCTGGCCTCGGTGCAGGAGGAGTTGGGTCTGTTGGGCGCCAAACACTGGCTGGAATCGAGCGGCTACAAGCCGGACATGTTCGTGGCCGTGGACGTGTCCCAGATGCAGGTCTGGTACGGAGCGCTGCGCATTTCGCAGTTCAAGTTCTACTACACGTCCCCGGGCGCGCACACCATGGAAAGCCGAGGCGGTCCCAGTCCCGCGAAAGCCGTGGCGCATGCCATCGATGCCATGTACGACATCCCTCTGCCGCCGGTCGCCGCGGGACTGGATTCCTTCAAGCTGCCGGTGATCAACGTCGGCATGCTGGGTGGGGGCACGGTGGTGAATGCGGTGCCGCGTGAAGCATGGTTCACGGTGGACCTACGCTCGCTCGACAACACCACGCAGGACCGGTTGGAGACTGCCGTCACCGGCGCGGCCAAGCGCATCGGCGAGCAGGAAGGCGTGGGCTTCCGCATGGAGAAGAAGATGGGCATCGACTACTCCAAAGCGCTTCCCCCGCAGGAACGGCAGGAGCATCCCCTGGTGCGCACCGCGCTGGCTGCGGCCAACCATTTCCGCAGGGCCGGGACGCCGGTCATTGAAGCCCGCGACGTCGGGTCCACGGACGCCAACATCGCGGTCAGCATGGGGATCCCCGCAGTCGCCGTGGGAGCAGTGCTGGAGCACATGCCCCATCGCCTCGAAGAGTACGCGGAGGCCAGCAGCATCGTCCCCGGCATCAAGCAACTCATCACCCTGGCCGTAGCTGCCACCAGTCACTAAGCCTCTTCGCCCGGCTCCGGCTCCGGCAGTACATCCTGCTCGCCGGCCAGCCATACGTACAGGACCGGCAGCAAGAACACACCCAGGATCAGCGCCGCCACCAGCCCTCCCACGATCACGATCGCAAAGGGACGCTGCGAGTCCGAGCCGATGGCCTTCGACAGCGCCGCGGGGAGCAGTCCCACACTCGCCACCAGCATCGTCATCATGATCGGCCGCAGTCGCTGGACCGAGCCGTTGATGGCCGCATCCACAATCGTCTCGCCGCGCGCGCGCAGCTGATTGATGTACTCCAGCATGATCACGCCGGTCTGCACCGCCACGCCGAACAGCGCCAGGAATCCGATTCCCGACGACACGCTCATGTGAGTGTGCGTCAGCAGCAGCGCCAGCAAACC
>DASZMZ010000298.1:0-19885 GCA_035551455.1 Candidatus Sulfopaludibacter sp. | reverse complement strand
CGGGACGTTCCTGCGCGAATAAGTATGCTATATTCATCACAATCCATCGCAGAATGGACATTTCGGCTGGTTCCTTTCGGGGAACGGGGATCGTACCGTAAATGTGTGGCATTGCAGGATTTACCCGTCTAAACAGAACGGCGGACAGGGGCGTAGCCCATCGAATCACGGAAGCGTTGTACCACCGCGGTCCGGATCAGCAAGGCGTTTTTGAGGGCAGCGAAGCTACGCTTTGCGCCGTCCGCCTGAAGATTATCGATCTGGGCGGCGGCGACCAGCCGTTCGTCAGCGAAGATCGCGATACGGCCGTTGCGTTCAACGGCGAAATCTATAATCACCTGGAAGTACGGGCGGAGCTAGAGGCGTTGGGCCACCGGTTCCGGTCGCATTGCGATACCGAGACCGTGCTGCGCGCGTTCCTGCAATGGGACACGGCGTGCTTCACGCGGCTGCGCGGGATGTTCGCGGCGGCATTCTGGACGGAGTCGCGCAAGCGGTTGGTGCTGGTGCGCGACCGCATGGGGATCAAGCCGCTGTACTACTACCGTCGAGGCAGCGACGTATACTTCGGCAGCGAGTTGAAGGCGATTCTGGAACATTCGGAGATCCCGAGGCGGTTGGATTTGAAGGCCCTGGACCTCTTCCTTTCGGTGAACTACGTGCCGGGGTCGCAGAGCCTGATGGAAGGCATCCGCAAGGTGCCGGCGGGATCGTTTCTGGAATGGCGTCACGGAAAACTGTCGCTGGAGTCGTGGTGGACTGCGCCGGTGGGCGATACACGGCGGATTTCGGCGGAAGACGCGAAGGCCGAACTGGACGTTCTGCTGCGGGACGCGGTGCGGGAACACCTGGTGTCGGACGTGCCGCTGGGAGTCTGGGCGTCGGGCGGCCTGGATTCGTCGACCGTGCTGCATTATGCGGCGGAGCAGACGGCTGGGCGGCTGAAGACATTCTCGGTGTCGTTTGCCGGGCGAAGTTTCGACGAGAGTCCTTACTTCCGCGAGATCGCAAAGATCTATGGGACGGACCATCATGAGTTCGACCTGAATCCGGAAGTGGAATTGACCAGCGCGATTCAGGATTTCGCTTATTATTCGGACGAGCCGAGCGCGGATGCGGGAGCGCTGCCGGTTTGGTTTCTTTCGCGGATGAGCCGCCGGCATGTGACGGTGGCGCTTTCCGGCGAGGGCGCGGACGAGTTATTCGGCGGGTATCTGACCTATGTGGCGGACCGGCTGGTGCGGCCGTTCCGAGCGATTCCGGGCGGCATTCGCGGCTTGATGCGCGGGGCGCTGGACCGGTTTCTGCCGGTTTCCGACGATAAGATCAGTCTGGAATACAAGCTGAAGCGCTGGCTGGACGGCAGCCGGCTGCATCCGGACGAGGCGCATTTCTTCTGGAACGGCACGTTTTCGAATCAGCAGCGGCAGCAGATCAAGCCGGGGTCGAACGGGAGCGGGCTGCGGGAATTGGTGGCAGGGCTGGGGTTGGCGGAACGCGGCGTGCTGGACCGGTATTTGCGCGTGGACCAGAATTACTACCTGGCTGACGACATTCTGTACAAGACTGACCGGATGAGCATGGCGCATTCGCTGGAAGTGCGGCCGCCGTTTCTGGATCACCGGATTGTGGAGTTTGCGGCTTCCCTGCCGCAGCGGTTGAAGATCCGCGGATTCCAGCAGAAATACATTCTGAAAGAACTGATGCGCGGCAAACTTCCGGAGACGATACTGAACCGGAAGAAGACGGGCTTCGATATACCGACGCACGACTGGTTCCGCGGACCGCTGCGGAGTCTGCTGATGGATACGCTGACGGACGACGCGATACAGGCGACGGGCATTTTCGATGCACGAGCAATACACACGCTGATACGCGATCATATGGAGAGGCGTATCAATGTCGGATATCACTTATGGGGTCTGCTGACGCTGTTCCTGTGGATGAAGCGATGGAAGGTGGAGATTCTTCCTCCCGAGGCAAGAGCGCAGACGGATCCGGCTCAGGTGCTAGTTACCAGTTAATCGTCGCGCTAGTGGCGGCGTTGATTTTCGTCGGCTGCATCATCAGTCCACCGTCGCTGATGGATGACGTGGACGCGGTGCAGGCGCAGATTGCGCGTAACATGCTGCAATCGGGCGACTGGGTGACGGCGCGTCTGGACGGCGTCGCGTACCTGGAAAAATCCCCCCTCAAATACTGGATGATGGCGGTGAGCTACGAGATATTCGGAGTTCACGACTGGGCGGCACGCATACCGATTGCGCTGGCGACGGTGCTGCTGTGCTGGGTAACGGCGCAATTCGGGTCGTGGGCCTTCGGACGTCGGGCAGGCAGGTATTGCGGGCTGGTGCTGGCGACGTGCGTGGGGCTGTTTCTATTCACGCGGATCCTGATTCCGGACGTGATTCTGACTCTGATGGTGACGCTGACGCTCTGGGGATTACTGCGCGCGCTGGAAGAAGGCGAGCCGCATCCGACCTGGTGGGCGTTGGGAATGTGGGCAGCGATGGGCACGGGACTGCTGCTGAAGGGATTGATTGCGGCGGTATTCCCGGTGGCGGCGGGGCTGCTGTATCTATTTCTGACCCGCCAACTATTCCAGCGGAGGACGTGGAGACTGCTGCGGCCGTTCACTGGGATGGCGCTGCTCCTGCTGATCGCGGCGCCCTGGCATGTGCTGGCGACGCTGCGGAATCCTCCGTACCTGGACTTCACGATGCACAGCGAGAGGGGCTCGTATCACGGGTTCTTCTGGTTCTATTTCATGAACGAGCATGTGCTGCGGTTCTTGAACATGCGGTATCCGCGGGACTACAACACGGTGCCTCGTTTGTACTTCTGGTTGTTCCATTTGTTGTGGCTCTTTCCGTGGAGTGTGTATCTTCCGGCGACGTTGAAGTTGAGTTACAGAAAGCCGGACCGGGCGTCGCGAGTGCGGCTGATGGCGCTGTGTTGGGCGGGCTTCATCCTGACCTTCTTCACGTTTTCGACGACGCAGGAGTATTACTCCATGCCGTGCTATCCGGCGCTGGCGCTGCTGCTGGGATCGGCAATCGCCGGCGGGTCGGCGATGCTGACGTGGGGGACGAAGGCGATCGCGGTGGTGGCGACGCTGGCGGCGTCGGTAATCGCTGCGATTCTGTGGCTGGTGCGAGGGATGGCGGCTCCGGGGGACATCTCGGCGGCGCTGAGTTCGAATCCGGATTTGTACACGTTGTCGCTGGGTCACATGGCGGACCTGACATTGCAGGCTTTCGCATACCTGCGATTGCCTCTGGCGGTCGCCGGGGTGGCGTTCGCGGTGGGCGCGGTGGGGGCGTGGCGAAAAAAACAGGGCGCGTGTCCTACGCTGGCGCTGACCGTGATGATGGTGCTGTTCTTCCATGCGGCGCGACTGGCGCTGGTGGTGTTCGACCCTTACATGGCGTCGCGTCCCCTGGCCGAAGCCCTGCTGCAGGCTCCGGCGGGCGAGTTGATTGTGGACGATCAGTACTACACATTCTCGTCGGTCTTCTTCTACACCAACCGGCGGGCACTGCTGTTGAACGGTCGCGTGAACAACCTGGTCTACGGATCTTATGCTCCCGATGCTCCGCAAGGCGTATTCATCGACGATCACGACCTAGGTCAGCGCTGGCCGCAGGCGCAACGCCTGTACTTACTGGCAGAGGGTCCGCAGGTGCCGCGACTGGAGAAGGCGGTAGGTAAGGACGCACTCTATATCGTCAAATCGAGCGGCGGCAAATTCCTGTTCACAAACAAACGATAATTATGTTCGACTTGTTTTCAATCACTTAGGACGGTACCGGGGGTTGACGAGCCGGGGCCGATGTTAGGCTGAAGTTGGTAAGAGGTTGTGGGGCTCCGCAGAAATTTGCGGGGCCCCTTTTTTATTGGAAAAACGACGTCTAGTCAAGTCGAGCAGCCGACAACTCGCAGTCACCAACAAACAATAATTTTGTTTAACTTGTTTTCAATTACTTAGCCGCCTAAGTGGGCTTGACGAGCGAAGGCGGATGTTAGGCTGAAGTTGGTAAGAGGTTGTGGGGCTCCGCGGAAGTTTGCGGGGCCCTTTTTTTATTGGAGAAACGATGACTCAAGAAACGACGACAAATCGCACTGCCGAAGAATGCAAGAGCTGCGAGAACTGGGGAGACGTCCGGAATCCGGTCCGGGTCCACACGGTGTTCAACACGTTGATGGACAAGATTGAGAACCGGGTCATGGACGTTGAGTTCAAGGCGACCACTAGCGACCTGATGCGGGTCTGGGACGCCGTGCAGACGATGGATCCGGAACCCAACAGGTCCGGGGGAGGGATGCTGCAATGGGCGGAACCGGGGGAAACACAAAATTAATACCGTACAAGGCTCTGCCGTCGCAGAAAGCGTTTCACGATTGTCCTTCGATGTTCAAGGGCTTTTCCGGGCCGATCGGCAGCGGGAAAAGTCAGGCGCTTTGCCAGGAGGCGATCAAGCTGAGCTTTGTAAATCAGGGCAGGACGGGGCTCCTGGGTGCTCCGACTTACCCAATGTTACGGGATGCCACGCAGTCCACTTTGTTGGAAATACTGTACGGCGCCGACATACCGTTCGAGCACAATAAGTCGGAAAACACGATTGTGTTCCCGGGTACGGGATCGAAGATCCTGCTGCGGGCGGTAGACGAGTTTGAAAGGCTGCGCGGAACGAACCTGGCATGGTTCGGACTGGACGAATTGACGTACACGCAAGAGGCCTCGTGGCTCCGGTTGGAGGGCCGCTTGCGGGATCCGAAGGCGACCCGCCTGTGCGGATTCGCGGTGTGGACGCCAAAGGGATTCGACTGGGTCTACAAGAAGTTCATCGCGCTGGACAAACCCGACGGGTACGCAGCCATTCGGGCGCGGGCAAATGAAAACCGTTACCTACTGGACAAGCTGCCCAGTTTCTACAGCAACCTCCAGAGAAGCTACGACGATAAGTTCTACCGGCAGGAAGTGCTAGGCGAATATCTCAGCCTGACGGGCGGGACGGTCTACTCGTCATTCTCGCGCGAGCAGAACGTGCAGCCACTAGAGATCGAGCGGCGGCTTCCGCTGTTTTGGACGCTCGACTTCAATGTCGACCCGATGAGTTCGCTGGTGGCGCAGAAGTCGGGTAACAAGGTGCGGATCTTGGACGAGATTGTGATTCGCAACGCCACGACCCGAGACGCGTGCGAGGAATTCCTCAAGCGATTCGGCAGTCACGAGGCGGAGATTGTGGTGTACGGAGACGCTTCCGGCAATCAGCACCAGACTACTGGGTCGACCGATTACGAGATGATCCGGGAACACTTCGCGGTGGCGTCGAACTTAGCGGTGAGATACGAGGTGCCGAAGAGTAATCCGGGGGTACGCGACCGGATCAACCTGACTAACTCAAAGCTGCGGTCGGCGGCGGGGGAGGTGCACCTGGTGGTGGATCCGAAATGCAAGGAACTGATTAAGGACTTCGAGCAGGTGTCGTACAAGACGGAGAGTCCCGTGATCGATAAGGACAGGGACCGGCACAGGACGCACCTTTCGGACGCCTTGGGATACCTCTTGTGGCAGGAATACCGGCCGATGGTGAAGATTGGCGAGCGCCGGGGGAGAATACTTTGATCATACAAACGATTAACCGGGAGCATCCGGAGTACATCGCAAAGAAAGCGATGTGGAGTAAGTACAAAGACCTCTACGCGGGCGGAGAGCAACTGCGGGAGCGCGCCTCGGAATACCTGGTGCGACGACATCGGGAGCCCGGCGAGGTCTACATGGAGCGGTTGAGCCGGGTCTTCTACCAGAACTATGTCGGCTCGATCACGGACTGGTACGCGGCCACCCTGATGCATCGCGAGCCCTCTTTCATGTTGGAAGGCAACGACGCGGCGGCGAAAGGCTTCTTCAACACGCTGGCTCACAACTGCGACTTGAAGGGGACAAGCCTGAGCGAGTTCTTCCGGCAGCGTTTCGTGGATGCGCTGGTGTGCGGCAGCAGCTTTGTGGCTGTCGATTTTCCGCGGGTCAGCGGAACGGTGTTGAGCCGGGCGGAAGAAGACGCTGCGGGCATGTCGCGCGCTTACCTGATGGGCTACGACGCGGACGAGGTCATCAACTGGAATTACGACCAAAGCGGCAGTCTGGAGTGGATCGTAATCCGGACGCACTGTTTGCAGCAGTCGAAGGTCACGGACGCGAAGTGGGAGAAGGAGACGCGGTGGATCTATTATGACCGCGAGAATTTCCAACTCTTCCGCAAGACCGGAGAAGACAGCGGCATCGAGCTGGTCGACGAGGGTCGTCACGGGTTGGCGTCGCTGCAGCGGGTTCCGGTATTTCAGCTGAAGGTGCTGGACGGGCTGTGGCTGATGAATAAGGCGGCGCTGCTGCAGTTGGAACACTTCAATAAGTCGAACGCGCTCTCGTGGGCGCTGACGATGGGATTGTTCGCCACACCGGTGGTTTATTCCGACAAGGAGTGGAACCAGGTGGTGGGGGAATCTTACTACATCCAGTTAGGCGCCGGCGACCGTTTCGGATGGACGGAGCCCGAGGGCAAGGTCTATCAAATTGCGGCGAACAACCTGGAGAGTTTGAAAGACGAGATCTATCGCGTCTGCTACCTGATGAATCAGGCGGGCGGGACCAGCGAACGCCAATCGGGATTGAGCAAACAACTGGACTTCGGCACCACCGAAGAGGTGCTGCGGGCTTTCGGCACGATGGTGAAAGATGCCATGAAACAGGTGCTGTGGGCCATCACGGCGGCGCGCCAGGACGGTCTGACGATCGACGTGGCGGGGCTGGATGAGTTCGATATCGACGAATTCGGCACGGAACTGGACGATGCCCGGAAGCTTCTGGAACTCGGGATCGGGTCGGACACCCTGCGGAAGCAGGTATTCAAGCGGCTGGCGCTGAAGTATCTGTGCGATGCGCGGCAGGAAGTGAAGAACAAAGTCGCCGAGGAAATCGAGAGCCAGCCGCGATAGGTTGTGCAAAGGGCTTAAGGAGGAGTATGGAAGGACTCGATATACAAACGATTGTAAGACAGGCCGTTCAGGAGTTCGTAAGTAACGAACATACCAAGAACGAACCGGCTTACAAGGCGGAGTTACAGGAAGAACGCAAGCGCCGGGAGCAGATGGAACGGCGGTTGAACGAGCTGGTGGAAGAGAACAAGCGCAGCCGGAAAGCGGCTGAAGATGCAGAACGCGGCTCGGCCGTGAGAGCGGAACTGCAGCGGTTGGGCGTTGCCAAAATCGACCTTGCGTTTAAGGCGGTGCAGGATAGCATCGCACGAAGCGAAGATGGCAGGTTCGTGGCTCGGGGCGACAGCGGTGAGGTTTCCATGAAGGAATACCTGACCGGGTTCGTCAACGAAAATCCCGAGCTTCTGCCGGCGCGGATTCCGGGTGGTACCGGGATGACCGCAACCCTGAAGGCACCGGCGACGGGGAACGAAACGGTGAGCATCGAGCGGATTCGTCCGGGGATGAGCGCTGAAGAAATGCAGCGCGTGCGCGAGGAAATCGTGCGCGTGGCGTCACAGAGCCTGAAGGGCTTCTAGTTTTCCCAGACCGGTAAACGGTCAAATCACAAACATAGAAAGTCAAGGAGAAAGAATGTCAGCTATTACCTCGAGTAACGTTGCGAATGCGATTGTCAAGTTGGTGGCGGCCGATGCGCTGCCGGTTTTGGTGGGGAACCTCGTGATGGGGAACCTGGTGAATCGCGATTACGAGCCGGCACTGGCGAATGCCGGAGACACGATCAACGTGCCGATTCCGCCGACGATGATCGCCAACAACATCCTGGAAGGCGGCACGGTGACTCCGCAGAATCCCAGCCTGGGGAATGCGCAAATCGTCCTGAACACGCACGCTGAGGCGACTTTCCAGATTCCCGATATCACCAAGGTGCTGGCGGTGCCGGACCTGCTGAAGATCTACATGCAGCCGGCGGTGGCGGCCATCGCCCAGAAGATCGAAAGCGACCTGATGAATCTGTACGTGGGCCTGGACGCCAATGCGCCGGTGGGTACGGCGGGGAGTCCGATCACGGAAGCGACGATCGACGCGGCGGAGACGGCTCTGTTCCTGGCGAAAGTTCCGCCGAGCGAACCGAAGTTCATGGTGGTCGACGCGGCCACTTACTCGGCCTGGCGGCAGATTCCGCGGTTCAGCGAATTCCAGACGGCGGGCGACGCCGGTCTGCGGACGCTGGTGGACGGCTCGGTGGGCAAGATCAAGGACTTCTACCTGTTCCGCTCGCAATTCGTGCAGAAGACCGGAAGCAGTCCGGTGACCACCCATAACATGGCGTTCACGAAGGACGCTTTGGGCCTGGTGATTCGCCGCCTGCCGCAGCCTCTGCCGGGAACGGGCGCAATCGCGGAGTACGCCGAGTTGGGCAACTTCGGGATGCGCGTGGTGATGAGCTACCAGCCGAATACGCTGGCTCAGCAGTTCACCGTGGACGTGCTGTACGGCTGCGGCGTGCTGCGCAAGACGTCGGGCGTGCAGGTCAACACCTAGGAAGAAGTCAGAAGACAGAAGTCAGGAGCAAGAAGTGTGGAGTAAGTGGTGCGGGGCAGCTTTCGGGCTGCCCCGTAACTACTTAGAGGAGAAGATATGGATCTCAGAGCGTATTACCAGAAGATTCGAGAGACGGAAGCGAAGCTGACGGACGCGTTCCCGGTGGTAGTGGGGTGCGATCCGCAGAATAGCGGCAAGCCGGGCGTTTGCACCGAAGTGTCGCGGTCGCTGGCAGCGAAGATGCTGGCAGAGGGAACCGTGCGCGAGGCGACGGCAGACGAGGCGAAGGCCTTCCGCAAAGCGCAGGCGGACGCGCGGCGCGCGGTAGAAGAGGCGGAGGCGGCCCGGACAGTTCAGTTCAAGGTGGTCTCCATGGATGACGTCCGGAAGTTGGCGGGCGGCGCGAAGGGCGCGCAGGACCGGGCATAATATGGCGCTGTTCACAGACGGTCCCCCAGCCTGCATCGACGACCTATCGGCGCAGGACTCGCAACTCCTCAACATTGCCAATGTCGAGGGGATCGACGTGACGCAGAAGCTGCGGCTGGCGCACGAAGAGATCGGCATACAGTTGTACGCCGCACTGGCGCGGTCGCAGAGTCCGGAGCAGCCATTCTGGCAGCCAGCCGGGTCGGCTCTGGAGAACGTGGTGGTGACTCCGCCGCTGAAATTGTGGCACGCGTACCGGGCGCTGGAGATGGTCTACGCGGATGCTTACAACAGCCAGTTGAACGACCGGTACGCCGGCCGCAGGGATCAGTTCCACGGACTGGCACAGTGGGCGCACGAGAAGCTGGTGCAAATTGGCATAGGCATGACGCCGTTGCCGGTAGCGCAGGCTCAGCCGCCGACTGTATCGGCGACCGCGGGGGGACCTCTGCCGGACGGCACTTACTACGCCACGATGGCGTGGGTGAACAGCAGCGGCGCGGAAGGCGCGGCGGCGGCGCCCACGGACGTGAATATCGAGGCAAACACGATTCGCGTGTCACCGTCCGCGGCTCCAGGCGGGGTGGCGGGATGGAACGTCTATGTGGGCACGGATCCGCGGTCGCTCATTCGCCAGAACAGTCAGCCGCTGGCCCTGGGCGACGTGTGGCTGCAGTATGTGCCGCCGGCTTTCGACGGTGCAAAACCGGGGACGGGACAGACTCCCACTTATGTGCACCCGATACCAAGGGTGCTGCAGAGAGGCTAAATGACTAAACAGATCGGCAGCCTGGCGGCCGGAAAAGTAGTGCAGCGCATTACGGCGTCGGCAGCATTCGACGCGACGCAGATTCGCACACAGAATGCGGCGGCCGATTTGGCCGAGCGCGGCGAACCGGTGGTGTATCCAGCGGTGAACGTTTATTGCGAAAAGATTGTGAACGGCTTGACGGAGAAGTTCCGGCGCTTCTCCGGCACGCTGCAGATGGGGATTGAAGTCCGCCACTCGCAGGACCGGTTGGCGGGACTGCAGGATCGCCTGGAGGTTTCCGTCGACAGCCTGATGCAGACGCTGGACACGGCGCGGGGCGATTGGGGCGACGGGATGTACTACGCCGGCGGATATCAGGCGGCATTCACCGCAGCCAAGCAGGGCGGCAAGAATTACTTACAAACAGCGAAGATCACTTTCGAGATTGGAGTGAGTATCAGTTAGCTATGTCATCCTATATTTCTTCAAACGCAAACCGCTTCTATACGGCGCTGGAGAGCGCGTACGGCAGCGTGGGAGCCATCACGTCGAGCAACCGGATTCCGGCATTGAAGCTGGCGATCCGGCAGCAGCGCGAGGCGGCAAACCGGAAAGACAAAACCGGTACACGGACATTCGCCGGACTTCCCCCGGGAGGACGGCTGAAAACGACCTTCGACCTGCAAACGTACATGACGAGCTGGCATCCTCCGGCGCCCCCCGGCTACGGTCCGCTGTTTCAGGCGGCACTCGGAGGCGCGCCGCAAGCCTTCACGGGGGGCACCGTGGCGTCGTGCACGGCGGACGGAAAGTTGGGCTTCGCGGCGCCGCACGGGCTCACGGCGGGGAGTTCGGTGACCTCGGGCGGAGAAATCCGATTCGTGGCGGCAATCATCGACGCGTCGAATGTGCAGCTCAATGTGCCGTTTACGGTGCTGCCGGCGGCAGGCGCAGCGGTCGGTCCCACGGTGACGTACGCTCCGGCGACGGAACTGCCGAGCGTGAGTCTGTTCGACTTCTGGAGTCCTGCGACCGCGGTGCAGCGCGTACTGTGCGGCGCGGCGATCGACCAGATGGAGATCGCGATCAACGGCGACTATCACGAGTTCCACTTCAGCGGCGAAGGGCAGGACGTGGTGGACAGCAGCAGCTACACGGCGGGCGCGGACGACCTGGTGAGCTTTCCGCAGGAGCCGGCGCTGGACACTTTCGACTACTCGATTGTGCCCGGAAACATGGGACAGGCGTGGCTGGGTGCTTCGGGCAAGCAGTTCTTCACGGTGACCAGCGCATCGGTGGGAGTGAAGAACAACCTGGACACCAGGACGAAGGAGTTCGGCTCCCATGTGCCGCGGGCGATCTCACCGGGTACGCGGCAGGTAACGGCTGCGTTCGAGCTTTTCAGTCAGGACGATGCGGCAACGGCGGAGTTATACCAGGCGGCGCGGCAGCAATCTCCCATCAGCGTGATGTTTCAGTTGGGCGAAGTGAGCGGCCAGTTGATGGGCGTGTATCTGAAGAGCGTGGTGCCCGAAGTGCCGGAGTTCGACGACGGCAAGGCGCGGTTGCAGTGGAAATTCCGGCCCTCGCGCGCGCAGGGTACGGCAGACGACGAAATCGCGGTGGCATTCGGGTAGTTATGACTTACGAAAGCGAGTGTGTGGTGGCTTCGCAGGTGGCCGAGGGAGTGAGTTACACGGTAGTGAAGCTCTCCTTCGCCCGGCGCATGGAACTGATGCGGCGGGTGCGCGACCTGGCCAAGCGAGTGGAGTTTCTCGAGGCAGGACAAGAGGCGGCTGGCACGATGGAGGCGGCGCTCCTACGTGCAGAGGTGGACCGCCTCTTCCTGGCCTGGGGTCTGCGAGCAGTGACGGGGTTAGCTATTGACGGCGAGAACGCCTCCCCCGAACTGCTCGCAGAGAAGGGCCCGGAAGATCTCTTCCGGGAGGCTCTGGCGGCCGTGCGAGCGGCCGCCGGGCTGAGTGACGCCGAAAGAAAAAACTGATTGTCGCCTTTCATTTTCAACTGTCCAACCAGGCCGGCTGGAGGTGCGACGTATGCCGAAAGAACGGCCTGGAACAGAAACGCCGCTGCGGCTGGCTGCTTGAAAAATGGCCGGCGGGTGGGCCTCCGGTGTGGGGTCGCAAGGGCGTCTGGCTGGACGAGTGCCCGAAGTCGTACATCGCGGCGGAAAGCGAGGCACTGGTGGAGGAGTTCCTGGTATGGAGGCGAATGGGCGGCAGCTCCGAGCGGTTGAGCGCGCGCCAGGTGGATGCATTCGTCCTTCTGGAGAAAACGTTAGCGGAGGTGAATGATGGCCGGCAACACAGAAGTCCTGATGCAGGCGTTTGAAGGGCTGTTTCAAGAAAACACGGCGGGAGGCGGCGCGGAACTGACGCAGTCCCTAACAGAGACCGTGAAGCAGTTGAGCCAGGTATCGGCGCAAATGGCGGGCGCGCCCGCGGCGGCGACTCCGGCGGGGACGAACACCCGCGGCGGCAGCAGTACGAGTTCCAGCAGCGGCAGCGATGGAGGCCCCAGCGTGGGTTCGATCGCATCCACATTCCTGGAGGGCGGGTTGGGAATTGTGCCGCTGATCACGGGACTGGTCGGCCTGTTCGGTGGCGGCTCGGAGGCGCCACCGGCACTGGAGAAGTACGCCATGCCCTCGGCGATTTCGTTTCAGAGTGCGGAGACGGGAGGCGGACTGGCAGCGTCGGACTTCGACCAGACGGGGGCGCCGCGAGCATACTCGCCGGCCGCGGGTTCCGGAGGCGGCGGGGGCGCGGCCGCTCCGCAAGTGACCGTGAACGTGCAGGCCATGGATGCGCGCTCGTTCATGGATTACAGCGGTGAGATCGCGCAGGCGGTGCGGGGGGCGATGTTGAACCTGAGCTCCCTGAATGACGTGGTGAACGAACTGTAAGAGGGAGGCCAATCCAACATGTTTCCGAAATTGAAGAGCGGCGCGGTGGCGCAATATCCAGCGACGAAGAATGTGCAGTTTCAGAATCAGACTCTGCGCTTCGTGGATGGCGGCGAGCAGCGATATCGCGGCTGGGCCGAGCCCCTGCGTCGTTGGACCATCCGGCTGGATGCGCTCGACGAGAGTGAGATGGCTGCGGTGGAATACTTCTTCGTGCAAAACCAGGGACAGTGCGGAACGTTTTCCTTTACCGACCCGTGGGACGGCGCGGTACATGCCAACTGCAGTTTGGCGAGCGAGGAACTGTCCCTGGAGTGGACGGACGAGATGCGCGGCCGGACATCCCTGACCGTGATTGAAAACCGGAGTTAACGAATGCTTATCTATCCACAACTTTCCACGGGAGCGTTGAGTCAGTTTCCGATCAAGAAGCGACGCCGGTCGCGAAGCGTAGTCAACACCGCGGCCGACGGCAGCAGGGTGACGTATGAGGATGCGACCGGAGGGACCATCGAGTGGCAACTGGCCTATACGGCGTTGAGTGACTCGGAACTCGCGGCGCTACAGGCGCTCCACGAGGCTGCGGAGGGATCTCTGAACGGCTTTACGTTCGTGGATCCCACGGCCAACCTGCTGGCCTGGAGCGAGGACTTGAGCAACGCCGAGTGGTCACGGGGTCCCATGCTCACGGCGACGCTGGCCACGGGAAGCTGGCGGCTAGCGAATACAGGCGCGGGGCCGCAGAGCATCACCCAGACGCTGAACGCTCCGGCGCAGTATCAATACTGCTTCAGCGTTTCGGTGCGAGCGGACCAGCCCACGTCAGTCACTCTCCTGGTGGGGGCGAATCGCGCATCTTTCGCGGTGGGGAGTGACTGGACCAGGATTTCGCTGGCGCGCACCGGAGTCACTTTCGGAATTGAATTGCCGGCGGGCGGCGTGGTGGACGTGAGCGCGCCGCAGGTGGAGGCGCAGGCCGCTCCATCGAAATACAAACCGAGTACCACCGGCGGGGTGTACGAGAATGCGCGACTGCGCGACGACGCGTTCGCGTTCACCACTACCGACGTCAATCGACATGCAGTTACGGTGAATATCCTTTATGCAAATCATCTCTGAGCTGAAAGAAGAGGCAGTTTCGGACGCCCCGATTATCGTGTTCGACTGCATACTGGCGGACGGCCAGAGTGAACACTGGAGCACTCACGCGGTGACAGTAGGCGGAATACGCTACCACGCGCGAGTGCTCCAGCATAGTTCTTTCGACATTCAAACGGCTTCCGACCAGGGTGTGGACGGCAGCCCTCGCATCTCGCTGGTGCTGGCGAATGCCGACTCGTATTTTTCGGAAATCGAGCGCGCCACCGGATGGAAAGGCGCGCGCCTGACGGTGAGCTTCCTGTTTTACGATCTGCGGAACGACGCGGCGTTGACCGACGCCACGGTGGTGTTCCAGGGAATCTGCAATCCGCCCGACCAGATCAAGGAAGCGACGCTGCGTCTGACCGCCACCAATCGGATGAATCTGCAGCGACTGCTGCTGCCGGAAGTGCGGATTCAGCGGCGGTGTCCTTGGAACTTTCCGGCGACGCCGGCACAGCGGACGGAAGCAGCGGACGGCGGCGCTGACGGCAAATATTCGTTGTACTATCGCTGCGGCTACTCGGCTGGAGTGCAGGGCGGCGCGGGTCTGCTCAATGACAGCGAGCCCTTCACATCCTGTGGATACACGCGGACGGACTGCCAGGCCCGGGGCATGTCGCAGCGTTTCGGCGGACTGGACTTCGTGCCGAGCGCGATTGCGGTGCGCGGGTATGGCAAGGACTGGTCGACGTCCGCGATCTCGGTCAATCAGGCGCGGTACAACGACTTCGTACCGATGGTGTACGGCACCGCGTGGTACGAGCCGCTCACTGTGTTCGCGCGCAACGACGGCAACCTGACGCGCATGGAAGTCCTGCTGGGCATCGGCCAAATGCAAGGTGTACTCACCGTACTGGTGAACGGCGTGGAGATTCCGCTCGGCATCCCGGGCACTAACATGACGGGAACCGGATGGTACAACATCCCAACCCTGGGCACTCGCGACGGCGCATACGACGGCAACTTCACCGATGGCGGAGGCAATCCGGCGGGCGACCCTTACGGCAGTATGGCCTACCTGTCGGTGGTGGTGCCGAATCGTTTGAATGACGGCAACTCGCTCCCGTCGGTGAAGGTGCTGGCGCAGGGCCTGGTGGTGGCGACATACGGCGCGGACGGAACCTATAGCGGAGATCGGTTCTCCAGCAATCCAGCGTGGATCCTGCTGGACGTTCTTCGTCGCAGTGGATGGAGCGCCGCGGAAATCGATCTTGCCAGTTTCTCCGCGTCGGCGGCGTACTGCGATGTGCCGCTGGCCACCACGGACCTGAACGGCAATCCTATTTCCGTGCCGAGATTCCAATGCAATGTGACGATCCAGAAGCGTCGCAGCGCCGGCGACGTGATTCGCGGGGTTCGCAACGCGGCTCGATTGTTCCTCACTTACGGCAGCGGCGGAATGTTGCAATTGCGCGTGGAGAATACCGCCGCGCTGCAAGCTCCGTCGAAGCCGGCATGGTCGAACAGTAAGGAACTGTTGAACGCCGGTTGGCCGTCTTACGAATTTGGCGACGGCAGCAACGGTTTCTCGGGCATCCTGCGGCGGCAAAGCGGCGAACCCAGCGTGACGGTCTACTCGCGCGCCATCTGCGATACGCCCAATAGCTTCAACGTGGATTTCCAGGACGGGCTGAACGCGTATCAGCAGGACAGTTACTCTGTGGTGGACGCGGACGACATCGCCCGCGCCGGGCAGCAGGTGACGTCCACGCTGATGGCGGTGGGGCTGGCGAATTATGACCAGGCGGCTCGCATTCTCAAATTCCAACTCGATAAGTCCGTGCGGGGCAATACCCACGTCGAGTTCGAAACCAGCGTGCGGGCATTCGGCGTTCAGCCGGGGGATTTGATCACTCTGACTTACCTGAAAGAAGGCTTCGTTCGTCAGCCGTTTCGCGTTTCGAAGATCTCGCCCGCGACTAACTATCGGACCGCGGTGATTACTGCGCAGATTCACGACGACGCGTGGTACGCCGATTCGAATGGGCAGAGTACGGCGCCCGGGTCGGGCCAACAGGGCAGCAGCGGAATCGGACTTCCCCGCCCTCTTCTGGGCAGTTTGGTGGATGGCGATGGTGACGTGCAGTTTGGCATCGTAGAGTCGGACACGACGGCCGACGATGGCACGATGGAGTCGACCGCGAGCGTGAGTTTCACCGCGCCCGCTGTGCAGTCGGGGACCGGACCGGGCGTGCCGCTGATCGGGCTGACCCCGCTGGTGGAGACTGGCGGCTCGCTGAAAGGTGGGCAGGTAGCCTACTACGCGGTTTGCGCGGTGGATAGCGCGGGCAATGAAAGTTCACTGTCATTCCTGGTGCGCGCGATTGTGACCGCGGACGAGAGCAAGGTCACGATCGCAGGCCTCAGTTTCGCCCCAGGCACCGCGACCTTCCACGCGTATCGCGGAGTGACTCCGGCGGCGATGTACCGCATTGCATCCAACCAAGCGCCCGCCGCACAGTTCGTCGATACCGGCCTGCCGGAGGAACTGGTCTCGCCACCTGACGCCAACTTCGACCACGCCAACTTTTACTGGCGCATGGAGATTCAGCCGGAGATCGCAGTGACTGCGCACGCTGCCTCGAGTGTCTCGAATCAGACCCTGGCGATGGATGCGAATGCATATCGAGGCATGACTTTGCGGATCACGCGGGGAAAGGGCGCGGGTCAGGAGCAAGCTATCGCCGCAAACGACGCGACCAGCCTGACCACCGTGCGGCCTTGGGTAGTGGAACCTGACGCTACCAGCTTCTTCGCCGTGACGGAGGCGGGCTGGCATTTCGGCGCGCTCACGAAGAGCAGCCCGGTGCAGTTCTCGATTCCGAATCGCGCGGGAGAAGTCGTGCAGGTCACGGGACGCGCGGCCAACGTCAACGATGTTGAGTGCGCTCCGGAGTTGTCGCTGGTGACACGATGGCAGATCGGAGGCTCCGGGGGCGCAGACCTGGACGTGGCGCCGGCTCCCTTCTTCGGTCTGTCGACCGCGTCAGGCAGCGGCGTGGTCACACTGAGCGGCGTATCCTTTCCGCAACTGGACAACACGCACACCATATCGGCGGCGACGCTGACCATGTACTACTGGGACGAACTTCTGGGGCTGTCTCAGTTTTCGCTGGGAGGCTCGCTCGCGACCGCCGATACGTCGGTCACTCTGAATCTGGCTGGTCCCGCGGGTGCGGGCGACATGATCCAGATCGACGCCGAAATCATGCAGGTCACGGGTGTACAGGGCGCGCAGTATACGGTGACTCGTGGAATACTCGGAACGCAGGCGGCAGACCACAGCGCGGCGGCAGCCGTATACCACCTGTCACTGAAGACGGTGATCGCGGCGTTTCCGAAAGGATTCTTTGGGAGTCCTTACAGCGGCAGTTGGAGTTACCCCATCGTGATGCCCGATGTGCGGATCGGCGGCGCGCAATTGTTCGTGACTAACAGCAAAGGCGAGAGTCCCACGGCAACAATTGCGCTGACGCATTCGGTGGACAACGGACTTCGCACGTACGCGGGCGGCCAGTATTCTCTGCAAGTGGACGGGTATTTGGCGGTTGAGCTATCGGCGACGCCGCCGGTGGTTGTCGATTCCAAGCGCTCGGTCCGCGACATCTACGGCGTACTGGGAACGGCCGCGGACGCAGCGGTGCAGTTCCAGGTAAACGTAAACGGCGCGCCATACTGTCAGTGCACGTTTCAGCCAGGACTGATGGTATCCAGCAGCGTCAGCGGTCTGACGCTTCCACCGCTGGAACAGCAGTCCCAAATCACACTCTCAGTGCTGTCGGTGGGCTCCACGTATCCGGGCGCGGATCTGACTGTGGTGGTGCGACTCTGATGGCGGACCTATCCAAACTCCGTCCAGACCGCGACTTGCAATGTTACTTCCGGCAGCCCTCGGCTATCGCGGCGCTGAGTCAGACGAGTGCGACCGGCTTGACCGTCTCCGGCTGCTGGCGCGAGCAGTTCGATTGGGCTGTGGTGGAATGGAATCGCGATAACGTGTTCGAGCATCCGCTGCTGCGCAATCTGCCCGACGGCGACCTCAGCGGCGTCCGTCTCACGTACAAAGAAACGCGCACCGGCTGCATTCCGTTGGATTCCGTTTTGTGGCCGACGGTGGATTGGCCGTATCTGCGCGTATGGTCTGAGAACAGCGGCGTGGAGACTCTGTATCAGGTGCCGCTGGCGCAGTATGCCACCGGCTCCGCGGGCACTTACGCGGCGCCCACAGTCCAGTTTGAACTGCAGGGCACACCCGCTGCGGGAGACTATATCGAACTGGCCTGGCTCGATCAGCATTTCAACCACCTGATCAGCGGAAGCGACACCATCGCAACCGCGCTCACGTCCCTGGCAGCGGCCATTACCGCGAACCAGGCCACCAGCGGCGTCACGGCCGTTTCCAGCGGCAGTCTGATTGTTTTGACATATCTGGGAATGGCGGGCACGAATGGAAATCGAGTTGGCGTCTACGGTACCGTGCATGGGGCATGCACCGAATCGTGGGCGCAGGCGTGGGCGATGTTCAACGGCGGGACATCGCCCACTTGCTGGCAAATCAATCTGGACTTCAGCAGCTTGAAGGATATTCACGGCACCACAGTCCCGGCAACGAACGTACGCAAACTGCGGTGGACGTGGGCCGCCGACGTTCAGCCCGGCGCTTTTCAACGCACCGAGTTCTCAGCAGAACTGACCGATTGGACGGTTACCGGAACCGGGCTCGCGTACAGCGTGGCAGGACCGGGGTCCCGGCGCATCGAAGATGATTCGACCTCGCTGCTGTATCACGGGGCATGGTCTGAGGCTCGCGGGAATTTCTCGGGCGGCTCGATTCACTTGACCACGACGTTGGGCGACACAGTGCGCTGTACCTATACCGCGGCTGCCGGACATTCGCTGTACCTCGGCGCGCGATACGCGGACACAGGGGCCATGGTCACGGTCCAGGTGGACGGCAACGCGGTGCAGCACGTTCAATTACAACTCGCGTACTACCAGGACGGCCGCCGCATTCTGTCAGGCGAAGATGTGCTGGTGCGTATTCCTCTGGGTCAGTTCGCGGGAAATGCGCCGCACACGGTGACCATCACTCACGCGGGTCCAGCGAACTCGTACTTTTATTTTGACTTTCTGGACGTCGTGGTCGCGAGCAGCAGCATTCCGGTTTGTGACACGGTTCCGGCCACGAGTCTCGCCACGGATTGGGACACGCTCCATTCCATCGCCATCGCGCCGGAGCGGACGGCGTGGCTGATTCAGACTCTCGGTTTCCGCGGCCGCGTGAATCATTACGCCGGAGCGCTGTGGTTCTATGAGTTGGTCCCCGCCGGCTTCGCGTTCCCCTTTGCCACCATCACCTTCAGCGGAACATCGGAATTCGGCAAGACCACCACCGTCACAGTCGGCGGAACGCCGATCAGCCGTGTGAACCTGATCGGCGACACCCCGGAAAGCGTGGCGCAGTGCTTCGCGTTGCAGATCAATGCGGGCTCTACCGGTGTGTGGGCCAGCGCGGCGGGCGCGATTCTCACGGTCACTTCCCGGGCGATCGGCACAACCGCGAATGGCACCACGTTCACAGTGACCACCAACAGCACGCAATTTCACGCACAGGCCAGCGGACCATCTCTGGCTGGCGGCGTCGACGGAAAATGGCTGACCGATCTGGTTGCGTCGCCGCGAATCAATCGGGCCTGCCGCGATTGGAGCGTTGCCTTCTTCCGCACGCTGCACGCCGTCGCCATCAGCGTCACTACTTCCTTCAGTATGGAGTTGGGCAACGGAGACGATTCCACCACCGCCGCCATTGCGCAGCGCTATCCGAACGGCGACGCAGCCTGGCTGAACACTCCAGCGCTCCAGACGAATTTTTCTCCATCCAGCACCGCATTCTGGCAACAGGTCTACGTCGATATGGCCGGCCTGATGGCCAGTGCCGGCGTGCCTCCTTATTTGCAATTTGGCGAGGTGCAGTGGTGGTATTTCGCCGCTAAAAGCGGCATGCCGTTCTACGATGCTTACACCACCCAGACCTTTCAATCGCAGTATGGCCGCGCGATGGCCGTGATCGCCAGTGAGAATGCCGACCCGCA
>DASZMZ010000297.1:0-19011 GCA_035551455.1 Candidatus Sulfopaludibacter sp. | reverse complement strand
GGCCGAAAGCCGCCACCGCCTCCGCCGCGTCCACCGGTGCTCTTGGCGGTCCGCGCATTGACGTCTGCGCCTTTGGCGATGAGCTTCTTGATCAGGTCCACACTGCCGAGTTGCGCCGCGGTATGCAGGGGGGTATTGCCGGCACGATCGGCGACATTCGGGTTGGCCCCGCCATCGACCAGAGCGCCGGCAGCGTCGCTGCTCTTAGCGCCCGTGGCCACCAGCAGCACCTTGGTGCCGTCCGGAGTGGCGTAGTTGGCGTCAGCGCCGTTGGCCAGGAGACTGCGGACGCTTTTGGCGTCATTCTTCACGGCGGCGAAGACCAGCGCGTTGAAGCCGCTCTTAGTGGCCGCATTAACGGTGGCTCCGGCCTTGATGAGCATTTCGACCACGTCGGTGTGACCTTCGGCGGCGGCCCACATGAGAGCCGTCTGGCCTTTGCGCGTATCGGCGGCGTCCACCTTCGCGCCCTGCGCGAGCAGTTGCTTCACCACCTCGGGATTGCCCGTGTTGGCCGCAATCATGAGCGCCGTTTCGCCGTCCCAGCGGGCGGCGTTCACATCGGCTCCGGCCTTGATGTAGGCGGCGACGAGCGCGGCATTGCCGTTGGCGCAGGCCAGGGTGAGCGGAGTTTCGCCATAGTCATCGGCGGTCGCGACCTTGGCGCCGGATTTCAGCAAGGATTGCGCGGTAGGCGTATCGTCCAGGAAGGTGGCCCAAGCCAGCGCGGTGGCGCCATCGGGCTGTGCCGCATTGATATCGGCATGCTGAGCCAGGAGTGCGGTAATGGCCTTGTGATCGCGGCGCTTGATGGCTTCGATCACCCGCAGGTCCGCGGCATAGAGCGACGCCGCGGCCGCCAACAAAATCACCAGTTTCATCTTTACCCGATGGACAGCATCTTCAGTTGGCCGGTGCTGTCGCCCAGCTTTTCAGCCTGCACGCCGCCATGACTCATCATGGTGAGCAGCAGGTTGTTGAGCGGGGTTTCCTTGGGATAGCGGATGTGGCGGCCGCCCTTGATGCGTCCAGCCGCGCCGCCCAGCAGCACGATGGGCAGATCGTGGTGCGTGTGCGCGTTGCCATCGCTGATGCTGCTGCCGTAGAGAATCTGCGAATGGTCCAGCAGGCTGCCTTCGCCGTCCGGCGTGGTCTTCAGCTTGTTAATCAGGTAGGCGAAGGTGTCCACGTGATGGGTGTTGATCTTGGCGGTCTTGGCGATCTTCTCGGGATCGTTCTGATGGTGGGTGACGGAGTGATGGCCATCGTTGACGCCGATGGAGCGGTAGCTGCGATTGCTGCCTTCGCGCGCCATCATGAAGCTGATCACGCGGGTCATGTCCGCCTGGAAGGCGAGCACCTGCAGATCCATCATCAGGTGGGCATGATCTTCAAATTCTTCGGGGATGCCGGTGGGCCGCTCCATGACGGGCATCTTCATGGTGGCGTTCTGCTCTTCGGCCTTCTGGATGCGGCGCTCGATATCGCGGATGGCGTCCAGGTATTGATCCAGCTTGTTGCGGTCGGGCGCGCCGAGTCCGGTGGAGAGGCGGGCGACGTCGCCGCGAATGTAGTCGAGGATGCTGCTCTGTTCCTTCATGGCGGCCAGGCGGGCTGCCGGGTCGGTAGATTCGCCATCGCCGAACATGCGCTCGAAGACCGCGCGCGGGTTCACTTCCACCGGCATAGGCGTGGTCGGATTGCGCCACGAAATGGTGTTGGTGTACGCGCAGCTATAGCCCGAATCGCAATCGCCGGCCAGCGAGGGACTTTCGAGTCCGACTTCGAGCGAGCCCAATTGGGTGGCTTTGCCGAGTTCCCGGGCCAGCAACTGATCGGCTGATACTCCGGCGTGAATGTCGACTTCGGTCTTCTTGGGGTGGACTCCGGTGAGCCAGGTAGCGCCTGCGCGCGCATGATCGCCCGCGCCATCGCCGAGCGCGCGGCCGTTCACCTGCGCCAGTCCGCTGAGCACGAGCATGTTCTCACGGAACGGCTCGAGCGCTTTCATCGCGGGCATGAATTCATAGCCTGCGCCTTCGGCGGCGGGCGTCCAATCCTTCATGATGATCCCGTTGGGAACGTAAACGAAGGCCGACCGTACGGCTGGCTTGGCGGCGGTGCCCGCCTTCAACGCGGGGACCATGGCGTCCAGGAAAGGAAGCGCGAGAGTGGTGCCGAGTCCGCGCAGAAAGGTGCGCCGAGCCAGAGATTTCTTGGTGACGATCATTGTTCCGGGATCCTCCTCATTTGGAAAGGTGTACTTTGGACGATCGCGGTTACCAGAGCGGAGACGCGATAGTCATCTTTTGCCGCCTGCCGCGTGATTGAACGGACAGCCGGCATGTCGTAGTATTCCAGGCCGCGACCGAGCGCGAAGGTGAGTAGCTTGGAAGTGATGGTGGCCAGAAATTCGTCGCGATGGCCGGCCAGCAGGGCTTTCTTCAAACCCGCGGGGCCTTGGAACGTGGTGCCGTCCGGCAGTTTGCCGGAGGGGTCGATGGGCATGCCGGCTTCGGTGGTCCGCCACTTGCCGACGCCGTCGTAGTTTTCGAGCGCGAAGCCGAGCGGATCCATGCGCGCATGGCAGGAGGCGCAGACCGCATTCGAGCGATGCAATTCCATGGACTGGCGTACGGTGAGCTGCTTGCCGTCCTTGCCCTTGGCGGTGAAATCGGGAATGCCGGGCGGGGGCGGAGGCGGCGGCGCACCCAGCAGAGCTTCCAGAATCCACTTGCCGCGCTGGACCACCGAGGTGCGATTCGGATAGGCCGTGACGGTGAGAATGCTGCCCTGTCCCAGGAGTCCGCCGCGATTCGGATCCGTCAACGTCACCTTGCGGAACTGCGAACCATAGATGTTGGGGATGCCGTAGTGTTCGGCGAGGCGCTGATTGACGAAGGTGTAGTTGGCATCGAGCAGTTCGGTGACCGGCCGATCTTCGCGGATCACGTTCTCCGTGAAGAGTTCGGTTTCGGTGCGGAATGCCTGGCGCAGGCTCTCGTCGAATTCGGGGAAGGCGTCGGGGTCGGGCTTGGAGAGGGCGATGTTGCGGAGCGTGAGCCACTGGGACACGAAATTATCGACCAGGGATTGCGAGCGCGGATCGTCGAGCATGCGGCGCACCTGCTGCGCGAGCACGGCGGGATCCTTCAGCTTGCCCTTCTCGGCGAGATCCTGCAGCGTCTGGTCGGGCATGCTGCTCCAGATGAAGTAGGAAAGGCGCGATGCCAGTTCGACGTCGCTGACGCGGTAGACGGTGCCGGGCGCTTTGCCGTGCGGATCGCGTTCGATGCGGAAGACGAAGTCGGGTGAGACCAACATGGCGCGCAGCGCTTTCTCGATGCCCGAATCGAAGCCGCTCTCCTGACTGCCGCTTTTGTAAAACGACATCAGAGGCTGAACGTCGGCGTCGGTAACAGGGCGGCGGAAGGCGCGATGCGAAAGGTTGGTGAGGATCATGCGGGCGCAGGGGTCATCATCCTTGCCGCCGGCGGGAGGTTTGCAGACGAAGATTTTCTCGCGGCTGGGCGTATCGCCGGGGCCTGTGGCGGCGAAGGGGCCGTCGATGATCACCTTGTCCACTTGCGGAAAGCCGCCGCCTTCGGTGGGGCTGAAGCGCTTGAGTTTGACGCCATCGAGCCGCAGGTCCATATCGACCGGGGGCGGTTTCATGCCGCGTCCCGCGCCGCCGCCTGCCCCCCCGCCACCGCCGCGGCGTCCGCCGGTATTGATGATTTCGGCTTTGGTGGAATCGCGCAGGAAATCGACTCCGACGGTGCGGAGGCCGGCCTTCACGGGGAGCCGAATGTCGTAGGGTGTGGCGTTGCCGGAGCTATCGCCGCCGGAGAGTTTCACGCGGAACTGATATTCGGCGTCCATCGGAAAGTAATACTGGAACGACAGACCGCCGCGCGAATCGAAGGGCAGATCGTCGCTGATGCGTTCGTTGCGATTGCTGCGCATGCCGAGCGCGCGGGCGGAGAACTCGTCTTCAGTGGGCTTCTGGCCGGTCTCGCCCACGGCCATGCGGCTGATGCGGCGGGCGGCGGTCATGTAGCGTTCGAGCAAGGCGGGAGAAACGGAGAGCACGTCGCCGATATTGTCGAAGCCGAAGCCGGAATCGTCCACCGGGAGCAGAGCGCCCGGTTTGGTGTCGAGGGCCAGCAGGTCGCGAATCGTGTTGCTGTATTCGGCGCGATTGAGCCGGTGAATCACGGGACGGCCGGGGTTGGGATTGGCGGCCCAATACTTGTCAATGGAGTCTTCGAGCCAGTGCGCGAGGGCGGCGGAAGTGGCCGCGTCGGGACGAGGCAAGCGGGGAGGCGGCATCTCGCCGGTATTGAGCTTGCGGATGACCTTTTCCAGCACCTCGGCGTGGTTGCCAACGTGGGTGAGGTCGATACCTTCGAGGACAACGTCGCCGGTTTTAAGTTTGGCGTTGTGGCAGCCTACGCAGTAGCGGTCGAGGATGGCTTTTTGGCTGGCTGGAGTGGGGGCGGTTTGCGCCAAAAGGGACGGGGATACACAAACCATTAGTGTTGCCAGCCCGATGCGCAGTCCCTCCACGCAGCCTCCTCTGAGAAAAGATCTGATTTATTGTACCGCGACTGAATAAGAAGTTTGGAGTTGTTACACCGTTATAGGGCTAAGTTTTTTCGGGCGTACTCGATCGATTTGCGAACGTTCTCGTCTTCGAGTGCCAGTTGTGCTGGAACGGACATTCCGGTGGTGTAGGGGAGCGGGGTCTTTGGCTTGTTCTTGTGGACTATCTCGAGGATGTGGGCGAGGTCGCGGCCGGGCAGGGGGCTGTACTGATCGTCGAAGGTGGCCCAGTATTTGTCGGTGAAGACGGGTATTTTCAGGGGATCGCGTGTGATCATTTCGAGGTCGAAGGGCGTGTCGGGATCCTTCTTCTGGATGGCGGCGACCATGCCTTTGATATCCAGGAAGCCATCGCCGAGCGGGACTTCAGAGAGCAGGAAGCCGTCTTCGTAGGGCTCCACGGCCATGTCCTTGATGTGGCAGGAGACGATGAAGGGCAGGAGGTTTTTGAGGGTTTCGGCCGGGTCTTCGCAGAGGGAGACGTTGTTGCCGAAATCGAAGTGGACGCCCACCCAAGGACTGCCGACGCGCTTGAGCCAGGCGGCCTGTTCGGCGGATCTCCAGCCTTTGTGGTTTTCCATGCCCAGGCGGATCTGGTGTTTGCGGAGGATGGGTTCGGCGCGGGCGATGGTGGCCTGATTGCGTTCGAAGCTTTGTTTGAAGGCGTTGAGATTGTCGAACTCCTCATAGCGCCGCTGGGTCATCGCGGTGTGGAGCGAGCGGACGCCGAGCTCGCGGGCAACTTTGAGCGCGGCATCAAAGGCGGGGACGCCGTCTTCGTTGCGGGGCAGCGGCACGTCCAGGATGCAGCGCATGTGGTAGTTGTCGAGTTTGCGGCGGAGGTTTTGGACGGCGCCGGCATTGGTGAGGTCGACACGCGTTTCGACTACGCCGAAGCCGAGGTCATGACAGAATTCCACGAAGTCGAAGGGCTGTGCACCGCCGCGAGCCGCGCGGGAGCGCACGGGGAAGCCTGCCGGAGCGCCGCCCATATTGCGCAAGGTCCGATCCTGCGCCATACCCTGAGCGGACCACGTAAGTGCCGTGCCGGCGGCGGACAGCCATTCGCGTCGAGTCATTGACCCTCCTGCCGCGGAAGTATATCACCTCGATAACGCTGTGAGATAATCGGTCCCACTATGGTGGGACGCACCAAGTTTGTGGCGCTGCTTTGCTTCCTGGCGGTTGCTTTATTCGCTCAGGACGATATGCCCCCGGCGGGCCGGGGCGGCCGCGGCGGACGCGGGGGAACGCGCGAGTTTCTGGGTCTTGGACCTCCGCCGGATGCGGCGGCAGCGGCGCGCGGCGAGAAGCTGTTCGCGCCCAATTGCGGCTTCTGTCATGGCGAAAAGGCGCGCGGCGGATCGGGTCCGAATCTGGTGCGCTCCACACTTGTGCTGCACGATGAGAAGGGCGAACTGGTGGGTCCGGCGGTGTCGAAGGGTTTCCCGGACAAGGGTATGCCGCCGTTCCAGAACTTCAGCGCGGCTGACCTGGCGGATATTGCGCAGTACCTCCACTTACAAGTGGAGTTAGTGGCCAATCGGGGCACTTACAAGCGGCTGAATGTAGTTACCGGGAATGCGGCCGCGGGGCAAGCCTATTTCAATGGCGCGGGCGGCTGCAAGAGTTGCCATTCCGCGACGGGTGACCTGGCGCACATCGGCGGACGCTACGAGCCGGATCAGTTGCAAAGCCGCTTCATCTGGCCCGCCGGCGGGCGCGGCGGGGCGCGGCAGAAGGTGACGGTGACGCCGGCAGGCGGCCAGCCGGTTACCGGGACGGTGCGGAAGATCGACGATTTCGATATTTCCATTACCGATGCGGCGGGCAATTACCATTCGTGGCCGCGAGACAAGGTGAAGGTGGAATTGGAAGACAAACTGGCGGGACATCGCCTGCTGCTGGATAAGTACACCGACGCCGACATGCACAATCTGACAGCTTACCTGGTGACCCTGAAATGAGGCGACTCGCGATAGCGCTGGCAGGCTGCACCCTGCTGTGGGGTCAGGACTGGCCGACTTACAACGGTGACTTTTCAGGCAAGCGTTTTAGCCCGCTGTCGCAGATCAACGCTGCGAATATCGGGAATCTATCGCTGTCCTGGTTCTACCGCATCAATAATGTGGGACCGCAGCGCGGCGTCGGCAATCCGACGATTAAATCGACTCCGCTGATGGTGAACGGGGTCCTCTACTTCACGATTCCCGACCACGTGTGGGCGTTGGACGCACGCACCGGCGAAGAGTTGTGGCACTACGGCTGGCAGGACAAGGGCGGACACCTGGTGGGTAATCGCGGACTGGGGATGTACGGCGACTGGCTGTACTTCATGACGCCGGATTGCTGGTTCCTTTCGCTGAATGCCAAAGACGGCAAGGAGCGGTGGCGCAAGAAGGTGGCTGACGAGAAGCTGCAATACTTCTGCACGATGAGTCCGCTGGTGGTGAAGAATCACGTGATGGTGGGGGTGGGCGGCGATGCCATGGACGTGCCGGGCTTCCTGGAATCGCGAGATCCGGAGACGGGCGACGTGCAATGGCGCTGGAACACCACGCCGCGCAAGGGCGAGGCAGGGGCTGACACGTGGCCCAATCCGCAGGCGATGGAACATGGCGGCGGCATGACCTGGATGCCGGGCACTTACGATCCGGAATTGAATTTGCTTTACTGGGGCACCGGCAATCCGAATCCGGTATTTGCGGGGCAGGGACGCAAGGGCGCGAATTTGTGGACGGCGTCGATTGTGGCGTTGAATGCCGACACCGGCAAACTGGTGTGGTATCACCAGCCATCGCCGCACGATACCCACGATTGGGACAACGTAGAAACTCCGGTGTTAGTGGATGGCATGTTCAAGGGCAAGCCGCGCAAGATGCTGGCGCAGGCGGCGCGCAACGGCATTTTCACGCTGCTGGATCGGGAGACGGGAGAGAGCCTGATTACCAAGGGCTACATTGGCGTGAACTGGATGAAGGGCGTGGATGCAAAGGGACAGCCGATACCCGATCCGGCGAAGGAGCCGAAGGTGGACGGGTCGCTGGTGAATACGCCGGGCGGCGGCGGCACCAACTGGCCTCCCCCGAGTTTCAGTCCGCAGACCGGACTGTTTTACGTGAATGCGAAGCAGGGTTACAGCGTCACCTATCTGACGGATGACGATCCGGAGCCGCAGGGCTACGGGGGCGGCGGCGGCGCGGGCTTGTCGGAGCCGATTCTGCTGGCGATCGACTACCAGACGGGTAACATCGCCTGGAAGCATCAGTATCCGAGCGGCGGCTTCGGCAATGCATTCCCGGGTATTCTGACCACGGCCGGGAATCTGCTGATTACAGGCGATCCCAGCGGCAATCTGATTGCGTACGACCCGGCGAAGGGCGGCATCCTGTGGCATTTTCGCGCGGGGTCGATGGTGAGCAATGGACCCTCGACCTACCTGTTAGACGGCAATCAGTATGTGATTGCGGGCGCCGGCGACACGCTGTTCGCATTCAAGCTGATGGGGCGGTAAGTGACTTACTTGCGGCGGCCATACGGGCTGCCATGCGCATGGCCTGCTTCATGCTGCGCGGGTCGGCGAGATTCTGGCCTGCGATATCGAAGGCCGTGCCGTGGTCCACGGACGTGCGGATGATGGGAATGCCGAGCGAAATATTTACGGTGCCTTCGAAATCCAGCAGCTTCATGGGAATGTGGCCCTGGTCGTGGTACATGGCAACCACGAGATCGTAGGCGCCTCGCGAGGCTTGCAGGAAGACGGTGTCGCCGGCGTGGGGTCCACTGCATTCGATTCCGGCGGCGCGCGCGGCGGCGATGGCGGGAGCGATCACGCGGCCATCCTCATCGCCAAAGAGTCCGTGTTCCCCGGCGTGAGGATTGAGTCCACAGACGGCGATGCGGGGCCGGAGAAAGCCGAGGAGGCGCATGGCCTCGTGGCCCAATTCGATGGTGCGGAAGACGCGGGCAGTGGTCATGGCGCAGGCGTCGCGGAGGGCGACGTGGGTGGTGACGTGGATGGTGGAGAGCCGCTCGCTGGCCAGGAGCATGCGCGATTCGGTTGCGCCGCAGAGTTCGGCGATGTACTCGGTGTGGCCTGAAAATTGGCGGCCGGTGAGGGTCACGGCTTCCTTATTGAGGGGCGCAGTCACCATGGCGTCGGCATCTCCACGGAGGCACATTTCGGTGGCGATGCGGACGTATTCCACTCCGGCAGCGCCGCAACGGGCATCGAGTTTGCCGAAGCGGAAATCGGCGAGGTCGGCGAGTGCGTGGGCATCGTGGACGCGGGCGTTGAGGAGCGGGAGGCCGGTCTTGGCGAGGACGGCCGAATCGCCGACGACGACCCAGTGTGCGAGGGGGGCGAGGTCGGGGTCGGCGAGAGCTTTGAGGACGACTTCGGGGCCGACGCCGGCGGGGTCGCCCATGGTGAGTGCGATGGTGGGTGTCATGAGTTGGGGCATTATTCGAAGAACTCCGCGATGCGGATGAGGGCGTCGGGTGCGCCGAAGCCTCCGGATTTTGTGATGACGGGGACGCCGTCGAAGCGGCCGCAGCGGAGGACGCCCCACGGGATGCCGGGCAGGACTTCGCCGTAGAGATCGATGCGGCGAGCTCCGGCGGCGCGGCAGACGGCGGCGGCGGTGTCGCCTCCAGAGAGCAGAAGGGCAGGCGGCAGATCCACGAGTTCGTCGAAGCGGAGAATCGTCGACTGCGGGCGGTGACGGCGTAGTTCGTCGATTTGCGCCAGCGTCACGGGATGATCGGAGCCGATACAGAAGTGGACCGGGGAACGGGGCGCGCGCGGCGGCGCGGGAGTTCCGCCCGACTGACGGGCCAAGGCTGCGGCGAGTCCGGCGGATCCGGCCCAGAGGATGCGGCGATGGGAGCCGGCGGCAGCGATGCGATCCAGGTCGGCATCGGTGACTGCGTCGACGGAGACGATACGGGCGCCGGAGTGGATGGCGGCATCCACTCCATCCGGCGCGACGTGGCAGTCGGCGCGCAGAACGGCCGGGACGTCGAGATCGCCGAGATTCAGGCGGCCGTTCCGCACCAGCCGGCCTTGTGCAGGGAAGGCGGGAGTGACGATGGCGGCGTCGCAGTGAAAGGCCTGGATGGCGGCGGCGATTTCGGCGGCGGGATTTCCGCGGAGGGTGGAATCGATCTTCTTGAAGACGATGCGGGGAGAGGGGAACGCGGAGGCAACGCGATGGATCACGGCGGGAATTTGCGCTTCCGTCAGGTGACGGCTCTCCGTATTGACGGCCACGACGGCAGCGTGAGGCGCGTCCAGTTCCAGCATCACGCTGGTGGAGCGGCCGCGCACGGCGAACGGGACGGCGGCGTCGCACGCACCGGTCAGATCGTCGGCAATCAGGAGGCAGTCCACTCCCTCGATTATTTCAGGGATTTCGATTCAGTACACTAATCCAATGATGCCCCGAATGCGTCTGGCCGCCGCGCTGGCCGTCTGCCTGACGGCTTATGCGCAGATTCCCGCGCAGGATTCGCGCAATACCTTGACGCCGAACACCGATACTCATTTCGTGCCGGCGCACTATCGAACGCTGGCGGAGTGGGAGGCCCGGAAACAGGCTCTGCGGACGCAGATTCTCAGCGCGGCGGGCCTGCTGCCGATGTTTCCGAAGAACGATCTGCACGCGCAAATTTTCGGACGCATCGAGAATCGCGATTACTCGATTGAGAAGGTGCTGATCGAAACCATGCCCGGTTACTACCTGGGCGGAAATTTATATCGTCCGTTGAAGGCGGCGCCGGCAGGAGGATTCCCGGCGATCATCAGCCCGCACGGCCACTGGAATTACGGGCGGCTGGAGCACACGGATTTAGCGTCAGTGCCGGCGCGCTGCATCAATCTGGCGCGTCAGGGGTACGTGGTTTTCTCGTACGACATGGTGGGGTACGACGACACGATTCAGACGCCGCATGACTTCGGCGAGAGGCCGGCAGAGCAGTTGTGGGGCTTCGGACCGCTGGGGCTGCAATTGTGGAACTCGATCCGCGCGATTGATTTTGTGGAGAAGCTGCCGGGTGTGAATGCACGCAGGATCGGCGCGACGGGCGCATCGGGGGGCGGTACGCAGACGTTTTTGGTGGCGGCGGTGGACGATCGGATTCAGTTTTCCGCGCCGGCGAATATGGTGTCGCTAATCATGCAGGGCGGGGGACTTTGCGAGAATGCGCCGGGCCTCCGGCTGGATACGAACAACGTGGACATCGCCGCGATGATGGCGCCGCGTCCCATGATCATGACCGCGTCGACGGGCGATTGGACGCGCAATATGAAGACGGAGGAATATCCGGCGGTGCGCGCGATTTACGATTTGTATGGCAAGGGCGGCGAGGTCGAGATGTTCTATCAGGAAGCGCCGCACAATTACAACAAGGTGAATCGCGAGGCGGTGTACGCGTTCTTCGGCAAGCACGTGCTGGGCGAGATGGACGCGGCGGGTTTGAAAGAGAAGAGCATTCGCGTGGAGAAGCTGGAGGACATGCTGGCGCTGCACAATCGCAAACTGCCGGACAATGCGATCAGCTTTCAGCAGGTCTTCGATGAGTGGGTGCGGATGTCGAAGGAGCAAGCGGGGGATTCGCGGCGGCGTCTGACGGCGGCGCTGGCGGCGGAGTGGCCGGCTCAGGTGTTGAAGCAGGGCGAGGGAGAGCGGATCGTACTGGGTCGTGCGGGAAAGGGCGATCGCGTGCCGGCGATCTGGCTGGCGGGTGCGAATCCTCCGGTGCTGGTGGTGCACCCGGAGGGCGCGGAGGCGGCGCGGAAGGATCCGGCGACGGTGGCGCTGGTGAAGGCGGGTCGGGCGGTGCTGCTGATCGATGCGTTTCAGACGGGGTCGGCTGTGGCGGCGCGCGACCGCTCGGTGAAAATGTTCCTGACGTTCAATAAGAGCGACGACGCGAATCGCGTGCAGGATATTTTGACCGCGCTGGCGTGGCTGCATCAGGCGAAGGCGGAGTTGGTGGGGATCGGCAAGGCAGGCGTGTGGTGTGAATTTGCGGCGGCGGTGGCGCCTGTTGCGGTGGCGGTAAAGGCGGATCTGTCGGGATTCTCGGGGTCGGATGACGACTTCGCGAAGAACTTCTTCGTGCCCGGAATTCAGCGCGCCGGCGGATTGCGGGCGGCGCGGGAAGTGGTGAAGTGAGATTGGGACGGCGCTAACCGCGGAGTTCCAGCGTGAGCACCTGGAAGGGCTCCAGGCGGACTTCGTGGGGCTTGCCGGGTTGGAGGTTCACGGCTTCGGCCGCGGGTTCCTTCCACGGGCTCGCGGCGCGATAACGCTGCGGCGCTTTCGATGGGAGTTCGAGGGCCTTCTCCACGTCGAGCGAGTAGCTTAGCGGCTTGTCGCTGGGATTGCGCAGCGTGACGATCGCTTTGGAGGGCGACCAGGATGCCCAGCCGTAGGGCTCGAGATGGGCCGGGTCGCCGCCGATCCAATGGGTGTCCACGAGTGTGGCCGCGTTGCCGCGCGACCAGCGGGCGGCTTCGGCCAGATCGTCCCAATTCCGCGCGCTGAGCAGGTCGGGCGAGATGTACATTTCCTGAAGCTGCGTGCCGGTGCCGAAGTAATCGCGAATCTCGCTGCGGAAATCGCCGTCGGGGTCGGTGTTCAGATTCTTGGCTTTCGAGGCGTAGATCATGCCGTGCAGCATGAGCGAGTTGACGGGGAAGAGGGGGCCTGCCGTCACCACATTCTTGTACGTATCGGCGTCGCGATAGGTGATCCACTTCTGACGCCAGGAGCCGACGCCGGCGAAGTCATGATCCTCTCCGCCGCGCCAGATGGAGTCGGCGTAGCGCAGCCAGAAGGGCGAGGGATAGGTGCCGGTGGTGAGATTGACGTAGAGGTCGGGACGCTGTTTGCGCAGGTCGCCGATGAGGTGGATGGCGGCATCGAAGTCGCTATCGAACTGGCTGCCGGGGCTGACGCGGTTGGCGTTGCCGGTGCCGTCGAACTTGAACTGATTGACGCCGAAGTCCGAAATCATCTTGTGACAGACTTCGCGGAAACGGTTGTAATACTTGGGGCCGGAGAGGGCAAAGCCGCCGTCCTCAATTTCGAAGCCCTGCTCGCGGCCCAGGCGGATGCGGTCCTGCTTGGGCTTGCCGTAGCCGCCCCACGGCGACATCCAGACGCCGACGCCGGCCTTGTATTGCGCGGCCGCCTTGACGATATTGGTGAAGCCTTGCGGGAAGCCGGAGTGAAAACTCCAGAGGCTGGCCGGGTCATCCCAGCCGTCGTCAAAGAGGTAGGAGTCGAGCTTGACGCCGCGCTTCTGCGCGAGTTCGCGTCCAAAGAAATTCACGCGATCGAGCGCCGCTGCTTCGTCGAATTTGGAGAAGTAGCCGATGTCGTACCAGGTGTTGTAGTGCAGGAACGTGCGATAGGGGTGAGCGCGCTGGTCTTCCACATATTCCAGAAAGTCGCGGCGCAACTGGCCGTCCCTCACGCTGCCGGCTACCGACGAGCAGGCGAAGGATTGGCCGGCGCGAATCGGCAACTGGCGCGTGAGCGAGCAGTGGACGCGCGTGCCGGAGAGCGTTGTGGTGGAGAGGGGATGCTCGAAGGCCGCATACAGGGTGCCGGCGACCGCGGGCGAGCCTTTCACTTTGCCGATGACGGCGGCGCCGGGCAGGTCGAGATCCCAGAGTGCAATCTCGCGCACGGGCAAATCGCTCGGGCCGGCGGAAAGCGTGAGTTCGCAGCGCAGGTAGCGCGTGTCGTCCAGCAGGATGGCGCGCCATTGGAAGGTTGCGCCCGTGTCGGGGTCGCGGAACGTGGCGGCGAGTTGACGGCCGGCGCGCTTGCCGGCGCGGCGCACGGAGGCGGCGTCGGGCGCGAGCGGGGTGAATTTTGGGGCGGCGGCGAGCGGGAGTTCGCTACTTTTGAGGGTGCGGCCACCGGCTAGCGCGATCTGGAAAACGTCGGGCGGGGGAGTCTGCTTCAGCAGCGAGACGGCTTGGAGACGGCCGCCGGCCACGCGCCACGAGGCGGAAATTGCGGCGTTGGAAAGAGTCAGGATATCGCCAGCGGTGCGCGATTGCGCGCTATCGTGCTGCGCCGCGAGGGTGCGGGGAAGCGCCAGGGCGGCGAGCCAGCGGGCCAGATCGCGCCGGGTGGGAGTAAGCATCTGGTTGTTCATCGGCTACTGCCAGTTTAGCTCCGTATCGAATAAACCAAATTCCTACCGAAATGTCACTCCGTTGTGATTCCAGGGGCCTATACTGCGGACAGAGAGGGTAGCATGTCACGAGTCTACGAAGTAATCCAACGCGGCTCCGAAGCGCTCCTCACGGCAGTGATGATGATTGTATCTCTGGCCGTTTTTTGGCCGATCGCATTCGCCCATCGCCGATTCCTCTTGCGGTAAGCTTCCGCCGTTTCCGGCTACAAGTTCTTGATCCGCCAATTGCGGTACTCGATTTTCATGGGACCGCCCACGTGGACTTGCACGCCGAGCAGGCCTTCCATTTTGCGGCCGGCAGGGTCGTCATCGATGGTGACACTCATCACGCGGCCGTTGATGCTGTGCATCAGGACGTTGCCGCGCACCGTGAGGTGAATGGAATTCCAGTCGGCGGTCAGCAGCGCGGAGAGTTCCTTGTTATCGCCTAATGTGGAAACGACCACGGGCGTTCGTGCGCCGGTGACGCGCGTCACCTGTCCGCGCACGGCCAGGAAGAGGCGTCCCTTCTCTTCGTAATTGTTGCCGGTGTAGCGATTCTGCCCGTCGATATCGCACTGGTAGCCGCGCATGGCGAACTGATTGGCGGGGGTGACGGAATCGGGCACCACGACGCTGCGGTAGTTGATTCCGCTGTTGCCGCCGGTGGTGATGCGGTAGTCCACTTTGAGTTCGAAATCACGCGGCGCTCCTCCACGCCAAATCAGGAAGGTGTTGCTCTTGATCAGGGTTTCGGGGGTGATCTCGCCGGTCATGATGCCGTCCGTCACGCGCCAGTATTTCGGATCGCCTTCCCACCCGCTCAGCGTCTTGCCGTCGAAGATGGGGGTGAAGCCCGGTTCATCGCCAGAGAGTTCTTCGGGACGGTCGCTCTGCTTCGGCACATAGGTCTGCTGCGCGCGCGCCGCGGCAGCGATGGCGCCGGCAAGGAAACTCCTGCGATGCAGTTTGAGCATGCTACCGTTTTACCGCACCTGAGTTTGGTCCGCCGCCACGACACGATAGATAATGTGGAGACGAATGGGTAAAGGACGCTTAGAGGCATTCAGCGATGGAGTGATCGCGATCATCATCACGATCATGGTGCTGGATATGAAGGTGCCGCACGGCGACAAACTCGACGATCTGTTGCCGGTGCTGCCGGTATTTCTCAGCTACGTGCTGAGTTTCGTCTATGTGGGCATTTACTGGAACAATCACCATCACATGCTGCATACGGTCACCACGGTGACGGGCGGAATCCTGTGGGCCAACCTGCACCTGCTGTTCTGGCTGTCGCTGTTTCCGTTCGCCACCGGTTGGATGGGCGAGAACCGCTTCGCCGCGGTGCCCACCGCGACCTACGGTGTCGTTCTGTTGGCCGCGGCGATTGCGTATTACCTGCTGGCGCAATCGATTATGCGGGCGCAGGGACCGAACTCCCTGTTGAGAAAGGCTTTCGGGCGCGACTGGAAAGGCAAGTTGTCGCCGGTATTGTATCTGGTGGCGATTCTGGTGGCGGCGTGGATGCCCGCGGTTTCCGAATTCATTTTCGTAGCGGCGGCGCTGATCTGGTTGATTCCCGATCGGCGGATTGAGAGAGTGATGGCAGGACCAGTCAAATAGTTGCCGCGTCAAACTAAATGTGATCTGCTATTGGTCATGAAGTCAGCTGGAATTTTCGTTTCCGTACTCCTTGCCGGAGGGCTGTTCGGTCAGGGTAAGGTCGATACCAAGAACTGGACGGCCGATGACGATCACAAAAACATGATGGAGCAGTTGGGGATCAAGGCGCTGCGTCCCGGTCCGAGCGGCAACGAAGCCGCGCCGAACCATGCAAATTACGACGTCGCTCTGGCCAATCCCTATCCGAACCTTCCAGACGTGCTGACTCTGAAGAATGGCAAGAAGGTGACGAAAGCGTCGGTGTGGTGGAGCCAGCGCCGGCCGGAAATTGTGGAAGATTTTGAGCGCGAAGTGATCGGGCGGATTCCCAAAGTTGTTCCCAAGGTCACCTGGGAAGTCACCAAGACCGCCGAAGCGAAAGTGGGCGAGCATGCGGTGATTGGCAAGCAACTTGTCGGTCACGTGGACAACTCGTCGGATCCCGACATCGCGGTGAATATTCAACTAACACTGGTGATTCCGGCCGATGCCAAGGGTCCGGTGCCGGTGATGATGATGTTTGGCGGACGCACGATTCCCGAAATCGCATTCCCCGCGCCGGTTTTCCCGGGACGCGGCGGTCCTCCGGGGGCGGGACGCGGCGCTGCCACTCCGCCGCCACCTTCAGACCCGCCCACGATTGAGCAACTCATCGCCGATGGTTGGGGCATGGCGACGATCAATCCCAACAGCATTCAGGCGGACAACGGCGCAGGACTGACGAAGGGCATCATCGGACTGGTCAATAAAGGTCAGCCGCGCAAGCCCGAGGATTGGGGCTCATTGCGTGCGTGGGGCTGGGGAGCTTCGCGCGCTCTCGACTACCTGGAAACGGAGAAGGCGGTGAATGCGAAACAGGTGGGAATCGAAGGCGTATCGCGGTATGGGAAGGCGGCGCTGGTGACCATGGCATTCGATACGCGGTTCGCGGTGGTGCTGATCGGCTCGTCCGGTGAAGGCGGCGCGAAACTGCACCGGCGCAACTGGGGCGAAGCCGTGGAGAATCTGACCGGCAGCGGCGAGTACCACTGGATGGCAGGCAACTTCCTCAAGTACGGCACCGCCGAAAGTTCGTTCGGAAGTAAGACGGCTAACGATCTCCCCGTGGATGCGCATGAATTGCTGGCGCTCTGCGCGCCGCGGTTGACGTTCGTGAGCTACGGCATTCCGGAAAAAGGCGACGCCAAATGGTTGGATCATCAGGGCAGCTTCATGGCCGCGGTGGCGGCCGAGCCGGTGTTCCGCCTGCTGGGCGCGAAAGACCTGGGCGTTACGGAGGACTATCATACGGCCAAGATGCCGGCGGTCAATGTAGCGCTGCTCGACGGGCAGCTGGCATGGCGGCAGCACGACGGCGGCCATACCGACGCGCCTAACTGGAAGTACTTTATTCCGTGGGCCGATAAATTCCTGCACCATAATGGCGGGGCTCGGCCGTGAAGCTGCTCTTCGCCTGCATCGGCGCGGCGTCGCTGATGTGGGCACAGGCCGACAGTCCGGCGGCGCGCACCGACAAGAATTCTCAACTGGCGCACGCGCAATTGCTGGAGAAGGCCAAGCAGGGCCGCGTCGATCTTTACTTCGAGGGCGATTCGATCGTACGACGCTGGGGTGCTACGGATTATCCGCAGCTACTCGAAAACTGGAAGGCCAACTTCTTCGGCTGGAATGCGGGCGACTTCGGCTGGGGCGCCGACCGGGTCGAAAACATTCTGTGGCGTCTGGAGAACGGCGAGTTGGAGGGGGTTCATCCCAAGGTAATCGTGCTGTTGGCCGGCACGAATAATGTGGGCAACCGGGTTGCGCCGGACGTGGATCGCGCCGTCGAGAACATCACTTCCGGACTGCGCGCGGTGGTCCGCAGCATGCAGTCGAAGGCGCCCGAGGCAGTCATCGTGCTCACGGCGATTTTCCCGCGCAACGATAATCCGGCGGTGATGCCGGAGATCGATCGCATCAATCAGAATTTGGCGGGCATGGCGGACGGCCGCAAGGTCCGATATCTGAACGTCAATGACAAATTGGCCGGCCCCGACGGCACTCTATTCGAGGGCATGATGAATGCCAGCGATAAGCTGCATCCCACGCTGAACGGCTATCAGGTGTGGGCCGATGGTCTGAAGCCGTTGTTGACCGAACTGCTCGGGCCGCCGTCGAATGAGGACCACGCTCCACCGCCGACCGGCGATCCTTCCGCGCGCCGGTAATGCTTCATGCCGGGATGTCGGAGAGGGTGCCGAAGTCCTTTTGCAGCACGAGAGCGACGGTGCCGCGCAGGCGCGCCATGCCGTCTTCGTACGCCGGAATGACTTGCGGGACACCACCGCCGGGCAGCACTTGTGACCGCACCTCAGCTTCGATCACGGGACCGAAGCGGTGCCACGACCGCGTGAGGTCTCCCACCATCACAATGCGCTCCGGCGCCAGGCCAGCCACGACCATGCGGGTACCCCGGCCCACATAACGGGCCATCGTCTCCAGGGCTTTGACGGCGCGCTGGTCGCCCTGGTCGGCGCGCGCCAGCAAATCCAGGAAGGTCATGTCGCCGGGTTCGGCGCCGTTTTCGCGGTAGTAGCGAAGGGCGGCGCGATTCGAACCGAAGACTTCCCAGCAGCCGTGGCCGCCGCAACCGCAGGCGGGTCCGTTCGGGTCCAGTGGAACGTGTCCGAATTCTCCGGCCATGCCGTTCAAGCCGCGGACCAACTGGCCGTTGGCCCAGACGCCGGTGCCGATGCCTTCGGAGATGGTCACCACTACCAGATTGCGGACATCCTCCATATGGTCGAACCATACGGCGGCCAGTACGCAGGCGTTGGCGGCGTTCTCGACCGTCACGTCCAGTCCGGTGGCCTTGGCGATGGGTGTGCGGATATCCACGTCCTGCCATTTGAGATTGGGCGCAAAGACCAGGCGGTCGGTCTGGTCGTTGTAGCGGCCGGGGAGGCTGATGCCTACGCCTTCGATCTTCTTTTTGCGGCTGCCACCGATGAGACGCTCAATCGATTGAATCAGGCTGGTCATCAAGTTGGCAGGGTCGGCGGAGGTCGCCATGATTTCCTGCGAGAGGAAACGTCCGTTGGCATCCGCCACTGCGACTGTGGTTTGGGTAGGCCGCACATCGACGCCGATGATTACCCGCTCGTCGTTGAGGCGAAGGAAAGTGGGCCGGCGGCCGCGCGGCAGACGTCCCGTGGGTCCTTCGAGTACCCAATGTTCTTCGATCAATTGGCCCACGATTAACGAGACGGTGCTGCGCTGCAAGCCGGAAAGGCGGGCCAAATCGGCGCGCGAAATCGGATGCCGGGTCCGAACTAAATTCAAAATAATTCGCCGGTTGATGTCACGAACGAACTCGCTCGAAGCTCCCTGGATCCGCTTCGGCGCTGTCACTTGGGTCTGGTCGATCATCTCTCCCTACTTTACTTCGCCGAGGTTGCCAATGGCGGCCGTCCTCGTTTGGAGAGCAAACTATATCTGCTATACACCTTTAAATCAAGGGTTGCGGAGCGCAGGTCTCGGCCGGTTTCGTTTCGGGCTTTCGAG
>DASZMZ010000296.1:0-18881 GCA_035551455.1 Candidatus Sulfopaludibacter sp. | reverse complement strand
AGTGCCGCCGCCGAATCGGTTTGGGGCGGAGGCAGATCGCCATACGCAGTGAACTCGAAGAAGTTCGGGATGTGGCTGTTTCTCATCTCCGACTCGCTGACGTTCGCGGCCATGCTGTTCGCGTACACCTATAGCCGGGTGACCAATCCGGACTGGCCCAAGCCTTTTGATTTTTCTCCGGCCATCATTTTTTCTACCGTGATGACCTTCTGCCTGCTCTCCAGCAGTTTGACCATGGTGCTGGCGGTGCACGCGATGAATCATGGCGATCGCAAGGCCACGGTGAAATGGATTCTCGCCACCATGGTGGGCGGCGGCGCCTTCGTCGTCCTGCACATGAGTGAATGGTTGAAGCTGATTAACGTGGAGCACGTGACCCCGTTCGGCAATCCCTGGGGCGTACCGCTATTCGGCGGCACGTTCTTTGCGCTCACCGGGCTGCACATGACCCACGTGATCATCGGCTTGATCTACCTGGCCGTGATGGCCATCGCGGTGGGCCGCGGAAAATTCAAAGCCGAAGACGTGGAAGTGGCCGGTCTCTACTGGCACTTCGTCGACCTGGTCTGGATGTTCATTTTCCCGCTGGTCTATTTGATGTCGGCAAGAGTTGGGTAAGGGAGAAACCATGAGCGAACACATTGAAGACGTTCCCCACGTAGGCGCATCCATTGCCACCTTCAGCAAGATCTGGTTCATCCTGCTGGCTCTCACCGGAGTCGAAGTCCTGCTGGCTTATGAGCAGGTTCCGACGCTGATCATGTTGACCGTGCTGGTGGGACTCTCCGTCATCAAGGCGGCACTGATTATCGCCTACTTCATGCACTTGAAGTTCGAGCGGTTGAGCCTGTTCCTGACGCTGTTTCCCATGCTGATTTTCTGCATCGTGCTGATGCTGATCTTCCTGGGCGACGCCGTTCGCATTCCCAATATGAGGCCGGGATTATGAAGCGCCTCTTATCCATCGGGCTGCTGTGGGCGGGTCTGGCCATTCCGGCGAGCGCGCAGTGCGTGATGTGCTACCGCACCGCGCACGCGCAGAACGATGCGCGCGCCAGGGTCCTGGATATGGGCATCGTACTGCTGGGCGCGCCGCCATTCCTCATACTCGCCGGCTTCATCGCCTTCGTTTTTATCAAGGATAAAGCCAACCAGGATCAGGAATAGGATAGACGATCGGTTGCCGTCGTCTGCCTGTTTTTCACTTCAATAGCGGCAGCGGGTCTACCGCCTGCCCTTGCCACCAGTGTTTTTCCGGACCCAGCCGGAACACCGCGAAATGCAGGTGCGGCACATTCGGCGGCGCATTTCCGGTAGTGCCAACATATCCCAATACGTCGCCTTTGCGCAGCAGCATGCCTTCCTTCAACGACGGCGCATAATGATCCAGGTGTGCGTAGTAGTAGCACCAGTTGCCCGAATCGTCGAACTGGTACACCGTGAGTCCGCCTTGCTTACTGGTGAACAGTTTGGCCACGTTGCCCTGCGCCACGGCATGGACGGGCGTGCCGCGCGGCGCCGGAATATCCAGAGCTTCGTGTTTGCGGCCGTCGCGCATGTCATTAAAAGAATCTGCCAGATGATTGACGTCAACGCCCGACAGCGGGAGTCCCAGGTGGCCCTTCGGAGCGTCCGACGAGAGGCGGTCGGCGCTGCCCTGTGCGACCCCGGGAATCTCGACGGCCGGAGGCGCATCGGGTGGCGCGGGACGCGGGATCCGGTCCGCCTGACTTAAATCGGGAAGGGGCGACCGCGGTAAATGGATCTCCCGGACGGTTGCCGCTTGCGGCCTGGCGCCAGGGATCCGTCCGGTGCTCCACAGCAGGACGGCCAGACACAAGAGTCCGGTGGCGAAGCCCGCTGCAAAAATGCCGACTGTTTTCGGGCGCATTGGATCACTCCTTTAGAATGGCTGGCGTCCCCGGTTTCACCAAAGAGGCCAGATCGAGCGCATCCCAATTCGTCAGCCGGATGCAGCCGTGAGACGTGACATGACCGATGAGAGCAGGGTCCGGCGTGCCGTGAATGCCGTAATGTTCCTTGGAGAGGTCGATCCAGACGGACCCCACCGGGTTGCGCGGACCGGGCTTGATGGTGGCGCGGTCCGTGGTAGTGGCCGCGTCCCAGAACAGACTGGAGTTGTAGTGGAAGGAGGGATCTTTCTTCTGACCCTTGATGGTCCATTGCCCCAGCGGCAGCGGGTCGTGCGAACTGCCCAGAGTGGCCACGTAAAACGACAGTAGATGACCCTCCTTGTCGTAGGCGCGCACGGAACTTTCGGACTTGGTGACCACTACCTGCGCCGCAGGACCCGGCGGAGGCATCACCATCACGTTAGGAACCGTGAGGGTCTGTCCCGCGCTAGTGAAATCGGCTCCGGGATTCATTCGCTTTAGTAAGTCCGGAGAGGCGTGAAAGCGTTCGGACAGTTCGTCCAGGGGAGAGGCATATCCCATGTACGGCAGTTTGGCCTGCTCCATCAAGTCATTCGGCAGCGTGACAAACGGTCCTTTTTCGTCATCGTCGGTGACGGTGTATTGGGTCACGAGGGGCGCGGTGTCGGCGTTCAGCGCGGACCAGGTTGCCTCGTCCACGGAGTTCGACTCGGGCAAGTGCCGGTCTTGTTGAAACGCGGTGACGGTCCGCTTCAGGTTAGTGCCGAAGACCCCGTCGATCTGCCCGCAGGAGAAGTGCGCACGCGCCAAGAGAATCTGCGCGCGCACCACGGCAGGTCCGGTCGCGCCCTCGGACAGAGGCTGCTGCTGAGGGTTAGAGATCTCACCAACATTAAAAGACGGCGCAATCCGCGAGGCCGAGCCGCGAGCGGTTTTGTGTGATTGAGCACTCGCCAGGAGCGCCGGAAAGAGAGCAATTGTTACCCATCGAGCAGACATCGCGATGAGGTACAAGGCACGCGAATTGCCTTTCCCCTCCCGGGCGCTCTCAAGAGTCGCCCAGCTAAACCGGGAAACCTCGGCGTCTGCCTCGCTATTGGCCGGATCGGAGGCGATCCAAAGTCTGCTTCAGTTCCGGATCGGGATGCAGGCGGTAGGCTTCTTCCAGTTGGTGAACGGCCTCAGGGAGTCTACCCGGCATTTGCGCGAGCGCCACGCCGAGATTGAAGTGCGCGTCGGCGTAATTGGGATTCAGCTTCACCGCTGCCTGAAAGTGCGGCAGCGCCTCGGCCGCGTGTCCCGGAATCTGTGTGAGCGTGACGCCCAGATTATTCTGCGCCTCGGCATAGTCGGGCCGCATGCGCAGCGCCTGCTCGAATTCCGCCACCGCGTCCTGTAACCGGCCGGAGTTCGACAGGTCGACACCCTTCGAATAATGAGCTTCCGCGGTGTCGGCGGTCAGTTCCTTCTGTGCGTTCTGCAGATTCGCGCGAATCACCGGCGAATCCGGCTTCAGGCGCAGTGCGGTCTGAAACTCGGAGACTGCTTCGCCGACCCGGCCCATACGCGCGAAAGCGGTGCCGAGGTCGCTGTGCGTCGAAGCCGAATCGGGATTGAGCCGGAGCGCCGCCTGCAGATGCGCCACCGCTTCGGGAAGCCGCGACGGCGTATCGAGGAGCGCGCTGCCCAGATTGTGTTCGGCGATGGCATTGTCGCCGGTGACCGCCAGGGCGTGGCGGAACAACGTCTCGCTATCGTGCCAGTATGACGTCTGCGTCCAAGCCACCGGGATGCATGCCGCGCAGACCAGCCCACCGGCCACGGCAACCGCCGTCCGCGCGCGCGGGATGCGCCGCACCAGATCGGCCGCGCCAAAGGCCACCATGATCGCCAGGCCCACCATGGGCACGTACATATAACGATCGGCGCGCGCCTGAAAACCAGCCTGCACCAGACCGATCACCGGCACCAGAGTCCCCACGAACCACAGCCAGCCGGCCAGCAGGTACGGCTGCTCACGCCGGCGGAACCAGACCAGCGCCGTGACGCCGAGCAATCCCGCAAATGCAGCGATCGGCTGCCACTCCGGCAAACTCAGCGGATACGGATAAAAGGCCGCCATCCGGGTGGGCAGCACGGTCTTGATCATGTAAGTCCAGTAGGTGACCGCGCCATTCTCCAGGCGCAGCGCGAGTGGGAAAATCGCCAGACCCTCCACCGCGCCGCTACCCTTTTGCACGGTATAGGTGATTGCGGCGCTGACAGCAGACAGCGCGAAGAGCGGCGCCTTTTCGCGCAGCGCCAAGCCGCGGCGCAGGGGCCAGAAGTCCAGAATCAAAAGGAGGAACGGCAGAGTCACGATCATGGGCTTGGCCATCAGCCCCAGGCAGAAAGCAGCTAGCAACGCAGCGTAGCGCCTCCCCGTGGGCTGCGCGGTATACCGCACGTACATCCACAACGCCAGGAACCAGAAGAAGGCGCTCAGCACGTCCTTGCGTTCCGCCACCCAGGCGACCGACTCCACATGCAAGGGATGCACGGCGAACAGCAGCGCGACAAAAGCGCTGGGCCAGCGCGCACGCGTCGCGGAGAACAGAAAGGCAAACAGCAGCAGGACCGCCGCCGCATGAATCACGACGTTGACAAGGTGGTGCGCTCCCGCGTTCAACCCGAAAAGTTGCACATCCAGCATGTGCGACAGCCGGGTGACCGGGAACCAATTGGCCGCTTCGCCGGATGTGAAGGCCCACCCGATGCCGTCTACTGTGAGGCCGTCGCGAACGTGAGGATTGGCTGTGACGTATTCGGGGTCATCGTAATTGACAAAGGCGAAATCGCTGGTTTGAAAGTAGACCGCGAAGGTGGCCGCCAGGAGGACAAGGCAGATCCAGAGGTTGGTGCGGGGAGCAGGTTTTGGTGGAGTCCGGGGCAAGCTAAAAGATTAGCGTATCAGCCTGCCCCGGAGTCATGGTGGTTAGAAGTTCAACTTGGCGCCGAGTTGGAGGCTGCGGCCTCCGCCTGCGCCGGTGACGTAGCCGTAGTTGGAAGAACTCACATCGGTAGTCGGGTTATTCCACTGCGGGGTGTTGGTAACGGCGAAGCCCTCGCCGCGGATTTCCAGCTTCATACGCTCTTTGATCGCGATGATCTTGAACAAAGAAGCATCCAACTGGAAGCGGCCAGGACCGGAAATGATGTTGCGGCCGGAAGATCCGATGCGTACACCGCTGGGCTGGGTGAAGCTGGACTGCTGGAAGTAGGCGCTGCCGCCGCGAGAGGGCGTGTTGATGCCGCCGAGGACGACATACGGACCCACCTGATCCGCCGTTTGAGGCGTACCCGGTGTATTCAGCTGGCCGCCGTTTGCGGCGAACGTCATGGGCGTGCCGCTCATCAGCGTCAGAATTCCGTTGACCTGCCAGCCGCCCAAAGTGCGCGCGGCGATGCCGTGGTTCAGCATCTTCTTGCCGACACCAAAGGGCAGTTCGTAGACGTAGCTCTGAACGAACGTGTGCGTCCGGTCGAAGTCAGTCCGCGAGTAACCGCGGCGCTGATATTCGTACGTCCACAATCCGCCGTCGTCACCGGTCTGATAGCTCATCCCCTTGCCGAAGGTGTACGACGTGGTAACTGCCAGCCCATTGGTGAGCCGGCGATTCAACTTCACCTGCAGCGCGTTGTAGTGCGTGGATGCTCCCACGAAGTAAATGGTGGTATCAGCAGTGCGCCCGTACTTCAGGAACAACGGCTTGACGTTGGAACCGAGACCGATCGCGGAGGGATCAGTGGGATTGTTCAGGTTGTACTGAACCACCGAATCGACACCGTGATTGCCGACATAGGCGACGTCCAGCGTGAAGTGACCGGGCAGCGACTGGCCGATAGCGACATTCCACGACTGCACGTTGGGGTTCTTGAAGTTCAGCGGAATTACAAAATCCGCCTGCTTCGGATCGGGATTCATGATTACCCCGGTGGACGGAATCGCCGCGTATACGGGCGACGGGAAGCCATTCTGGAACGTCGCCGGACTGACGCCATCATCCAACACGGCGACCGAGTAGGAGTTGACGGCGTTGTACTGCTTGTTCTGCTTCACCGGGTAGTTCTGCGCGTAGGTATTGTCCGGGAACGGCGTGTAGGTGACGCCGAAGCCGGCGCGAATCACGGTCTTATCGGTCAGGCGGTAAGCCAAGCCGAGGCGCGGAGCGAAGTTCTTGTAGCGCGCCTGCACACCCAGATTATTCGGAATCTGTCCGATTCCGGCAATTTCCAAGGTGTTGTTGGTCGCGTTATAGTTCGAGAAACCGCCGGCGAAGTGCGGAGTGAAGGGGCCGTAGTATTCCCAGCGCAGTCCGGCGTCCACCGTCAGCTTTTGAGATACCTGCCACTTGTCTTCCACGAACAGGAACAGTTCGTTGCCGCGGATAGCCGGGAAATAACCGGCAGCCAGATCGCGTCCCGCGAAGGACGCTGTATCCAGCAGGAAGCTGGCCATCGCGTTGGCCGGACCGGTCTTGGGCTGCGTGCCGCCCGAACCGGGATTCAGCGAGGTCTGATTGACGTCGAAATTGTACTGACCGCGGGGATTCACGGTCTGGGTCTGTAATAAGTCATCGCGAATGCGGCGATAGTCCACGCCGAACTTGATGGTGTGGTTGCCCTTCATCTTCGTCCAGGTGTTTACCAGGTCGCCGTTGACTTCGGCGCGGCGCCACGGCACGCTGGCCGAGTAGCCGACGATCGGAGTGCTGAAGCCGCCGTTGATGTTGATGGACGGAATACCGCTGGTCCACTGGTCGATATTGGCGCCGGGAATGCCCAGGTCTTTCGCCGTAGTCTGGCCATAGTCGGCCGGCAGCGCGTCATTGTGATAGTGCGCCACGCCGATGCGGAACTCAGCGACCAGCGTCGGGGATACGATGCGATCGAAGTTGATACCCGCGCTGTAGGTCTTCTGGGTGCCGGTGCCTTCAAAGGCGCCCTGGGCAAATCCACCTGCCACGTCGCCGAAAATCGGCGCCTGGTAAACCACCGGGCGGGCATAGCTGAAACGGCCGCTCAGACGGTTCTTGTCGGAAAGATTGTCGTCCACTTTGACGTCGAAGGAATCCGTGTTCTTGGTGAACGGCAGCAGCGCAAAGTAATTGTTGCTGGGAGACACATCGTTGAACGCCTGATTCGGGCCCGGCGTCAAGGCGATGATCTTGGCGGAAATCGGATTGATCCGATTGGCCGGAATGATGTTCCCGGCGAAGGGCGTGCGTCCCGTACCATCGGCGTTTCCGGTAGAAGGATCGTAGATGGTGGTGGCCGCCGCGCTCATGTTTCCGGTGCGCCATGCGCTGGGCGGAATGGTTCCGGTGTTGGTGTTGGCTTCGTGATCCAGCACCTTCAGATAGTCGCCGAAAATGAACAGCTTGTTCTTACGGATCGGTCCACCCAGATTGCCGCCGAAGTAGTTATAGGCAAGATGTCCGATGGACGTGTCGAAGAAGTTGCGGGCATTGAAATCGTTGTTGCGAACGAATTCGTAGGCCGCGCCGTGAATGTTATTCGTACCCGACTTCAGCACGACGTTGGTATTGGCTCCGCTGGCGCGTCCCAATTCCGCGTCGAAGTTGCTGGTGGCCACGTCGACCGTCTCGATGGCCTCGATTGGCGGCACCAGGATCTGCAGCAGTCCAGTGCGTTCGTTATTATCGATACCTTCGATCTGGTAGCTGTTGCCCTGACGCATCTGGCCGTTGACTTCCGTCTGCAAAGAACTCGCCGCATTGAAGAACTGCGAGTGCTGGAAAGTCGCGGGAGTCGTGCCCGGCACCAGGTTCAGCAGGCTCTGGTAATTGCGTTGCGTGCCCAGAGGCAAATTCGCCGTCTGAGCAGTTTCGATTTTCTCGCTCGTATCGGCGCGATCCGTCTGCAATAGCGCCGGAGCGCCCGTGACTTCAATCGTTTCCGTCACGGCGCCGGGAGAGAGTTGGACATCCACACGCGTGGTGCTGTCCACCAGCACATCGATGTTGGTTCGAGTTTCCTTCTTAAATCCGGTAACTTCTACCGTCACCGAGTATCGGCCGGGCGGCAGATTGGCGAATGAATAGTTTCCGCTGTCATTCGTTTGGCCAGTTCGCGCATTGCCTGTATTCACTTCGACAATGGAGACCTTGGCATTCGGGACCACTCCGCCACTAGCATCACTGACGGCGCCCACAAGAGTTGCATTCACGGCCTGCGACCAGGCTAGACCAGCGCATAACAGCGCTAACACCACGAGAACCCACGTTGTTCTGATACGCATTGAAACAATTCCCCTGTTAAGAAATGGCAAACGGAGCCGAATGTCCTGCGAGACGCGGGACAAGTCACTAGATTATAAGGCCAAACCCGTCGCAGGGTGGAATATCTTTTTTGATAATGATCATTCAAGAAGCCTGAAGATCGACGAACGAGTCAGATTATTCCAATTTTCGAATGTGTTCTTTTAAAAATCATATAAAACCGGGCGTTTGACTCGTAAATTTTTAATCTAATTTCAGTAAAAAAGGTTTTTTAGTCTGATTCTAGTTACAATTTGGTTTCCCAGGGTGGCGTGGCCGGGTGACCCCGTCCGCCTGGAGTTAGTCCAAGTACCAAACATTCCAAGGAGAATGCGAAAATGATTAAACTCTGTAAACTTGCGGCGGCATTGTTTCTGCTGATCGCAGCCGGCATGGGGTCGGCTTGGGGACAGTCGTCCCGGGCCAACATTGGCGGACGGGTGATGGACGCGCAGGGCGCCGCCATTCCAAGCGCTTCGATCGTAGTGATCGGCGATGACACGGGCGTCAAGCAAACAACGAAAACCAACGAGTCCGGAAACTGGATCGTAGACTTCCTGGTCCCCGGCCACTACAGCTTCACAGTGACAGCGGCAGGCTTCAAAGTCCTGGACCGCAGGGGAATCGAACTCCGGACCTCCGACAACAAGCAGATCGATACGACTCTGGAGATCGGCAGTTCCACAACAGAAGTCACGGTAACAGCGGAAGTTCCGCTGATCGACACCACGGCGGCCACCTCCGGCACCGTGATCGCGCAAGAGCAGATCCTGGAGATGCCGTCCTTCTCGCGCGTGCTCACCATTCTGGCTACGCTTTCACCCGGCGTGCTGCAGCAGGATCAGAACAACAACACGGCGCATCTCTGGTCGCATGACGCCGCGTCGCAGTTGACGATGGATGGCGGACGCAACAACACCCGGTCGAATACCTTCGAGCTGAACGGCATGCCGAACATGAAGACCGGCGGACAGGCCGGATTCATGCCCGCCCCGGACGCCATTCAGGAATTTCGCGTGGTGATGAACGCCTACGATTCCTCCATCGGGAAACAGGCCGGCGGCACCATTCAGATGACGACCAAAAGCGGCACCTCGACGCTTCACGGCAGCCTGTACGAGTTCAATCAGAATAACGTTCTGAATGCCAATACCTTCCAGAGCAACCTGGCCGGGATCGCCAAAGCGCCGATTCACTTCAACGAGTACGGCGGCACCGTGGGCGGACCGGTCTGGCTGCCCAAGGTTTACAACGGCAAACAGAAAACCTTCTTCTTCTTCGCCTTCGACGGCACGCGCAATCAGGATCCCCGTTCCGGAACCCGCTCCGTGCTCACCAGCGACGAACGCAAGGGCGATTTCAGCCAGACGTATACCTCCACGGTCACCAACGGAATTCGCACGCGCGTTCCCGTTACGATTTACGATCCGTACAGCTCCGACTCCAAGGGAGTCCGCACGCCGTATCCGGGCAATCTGATTCCCGCCATCCGCATGAGCAAAGTGGCGCAGGGAATTCTGACCTATGTGCCGATGCCCAACACACCGAGCGATGGCACCAGCACGGACAGCAACAACTTCACACCATCTTCCAGCCGCGTGAACAAAATGGCCGACATCAGCGGCCGCGGCGACCAGAGCTGGAACAACAACCACAAGAGCTTTGTGAGCGTCGGCTGGTATCACGAAGACGAGTTGAGCGGCGACGACTTTCACGATCCGGCCACCGGAGCCTACCAGCACCGCATGGCGCGAACGCTGCAACTGGATCACGTCTGGACCGCCGGTCCCACCACGGTGGTGGATTTGCGCGGCAATCTGGCCCGATACGAAGAGCCGAACAACGATAAGGGCATCGGCTTCGACGCCGCGTCTCTGGGCTTCCCCAGCAGCTTTACCAGCCAGTTGGCGGTAGACGCATTCCCCAGAATCACCGGACAGTTCGGCGACATCGGCGTGAGCCAGGCCGGCAGCGTGGTCGATACCTCGTTCTACACGTTTGCGGGCACGGTGACCAAGGTCATCGGGAACATGACCTGGAAACTCGGCGCCGAGCACTCCATTAATCAGCAGGCCAACAAGGGCATTGGCACGCAGGGCACTTTCGATTTCAGTAACAGCAACTGGACGCGTTCCAACGCGCTCACCAGCGGCGCCACCGGACAGGGTTCGAGCAGCGCGGCCTTCGTTCTGGGTCTGCCGAACAGCGGATCGTTCCCGCGCAATGCGGATGCATTCTGGAGCCAGCATTACGAGGCTTTCTACCTGCAGAACGATTGGCGCGTCACTCCCAAGCTGACTGTGAACATCGGCCTGCGCTACGACTGGGAAACCCCGGTTACGGAGCGTTACAACCGCATGACGTCGGTGTTCGACCCGACCGTTGTGAATCCGATGAGCGACGCGGCACAGGCGGCATACGCGGCGATTTTGAACAATCCCGCCAATGCCAGCAATGTGGGCGTTCAGATCCTGAAGCAAGTGCTGCCCGCAACCCAGTTCAAACTGATGGGCGTGCAACGCTTCGCCGGAGTGAATGGCCAACCGCGCGGCATTTACAACACCGACTACACCCAGATTCAGCCGCGTGTCGGCTTCGCTTACAAGCTGGGTCCCAACACTGTGATCCGCGGCGGCGGCGGCCGTTTCAGCCAGGCTTCCTTCGACACCGGCGGACAGAATGGCTTCAGCAGCACCACCACATTCAACGTGACATCCAACAGCTACATCTCGCCCTCCGATACGTTGGACAATCCCTTCCAGGCAGGCATGCTGAATCCTACCGGCTCATCACTCGGACCGTTGACCAATCTCGGCAATGGCGTCACCTGGAACTATCAGGACCAGCGCCGCTTCTATTCCTGGGAATATAGTCTGCACCTGCAGCACCAGCTCAAGAGCTGGCTGTTTGAGGCCGGCTACACCCACAACAAGACCTACAACATTACCACCGGCCTCAACGAAAACCTGCCCAGCTTCGACCTGTGGAAGCAGTATCTGGGCACACAGAGCGTCTTCGATTCCACCGGCCGTCCGCTGGATACTCTCCTGTGGAACACGCTGGTGCCGAACCCGTATCTGAAACTGCCGAATGTAGTCGGTTCTCCCTCCACCAACACCACGGTGGCGATGAACCAGTTGCTGAACCCGGTGACCATCCTGGGCAGCATGACGATGAACCTGTATCCGTGGGGGCAGAACACATATGACGCGCTGCTCGCCAAGGTGGAACATCGCTTCAGCAAGGGCTTCGCGGTGATCAACTCGTTCACGTGGTCCAAGCTGTTTGAAGACACCTCGTGGACGGGTCCGGAAATCGCCGGCCGCCACGTCGAACACAAACTGGGCGGCGAAGATCGGCCGTTCCACCTTTCCATCGCGCCGATCTGGCAGATCCCGATCGGCCGCAGCCGGATGTTGGGCAAGGATATGCCCAAGGTGATCGACGCGGTCGTGGGCGGCTGGGAGTTGAGCGGACAGTTCAACATTCAGTCCGGCGTACCGGTGGTATTCAGCACGGACTCCTTCTTCAGCGGCAAGGATTTTGCACTGCCGGGCGGCCAGCAAAGTCTCAACAAGTGGTTCGATACGGCCCAATTCCAGCGCTTCCCCGATAAGGCCGCCAACATCACCACCTACCCCGGATGGACCGGAGTCATGAGCCTGCCGGGCGCCAACTACATCCCGGCCGCCGGCGACTCCATCAAGAACGGCGTCTATCAGGATTTCGCATCGTACATTCGTAACTACCCGACGCGGTGGAACGATGTGCGAGCCAGCCGGACCAACAATCTGGACATGGGGATCTACAAGAACTTCGTGGTCCGCGAAAAACTGCACGCGCAGTTCCGCTTCGAATCCTACAACACGTTCAATCACGCGCGATTCGCTGCTCCCAACTCAGACCCCACCAGTTCCAGCTTTGGTGTGGTCGGAGCGTCGCAGCAGAACGCGCCGCGCACCATACAGATGGCTCTGAAGATCTCTTTCTAAGGGCCAAAGGCGAAAGGGGAGATGGCAGCTCAGGCTGTCGTCTCCCCTTTTTTCGTTTAGGAGCTTCCGATCAGTACCCCGGTGGCGAATACCAGAATGCCGCCGATGCCCACCTGCAGTGCCGCCGACCAGAGAGTCGATTCCATGTATCGGTGGCGGATCCACGAAATCACCGCCAGTTCCAGCACTACCACGATGATCGCCGCCGTCAGCGCAGCATGGAAATCCGGAATCAGGAAAGGCAGGGTGTGGCCGATCCCACCCAGCGCGGTCATGGCCCCGCAGATCGCGCCGCGCACCCACGGATGTCCGCGACCCGTCAGGCTTCCATCGTCAGAGAGCGCCTCGGCGAATCCCATGCTGATGCCGGCGCCCACCGAGGCCGCCAGTCCCACCAGAAATGCGTCCCAGGGCTTGTGCGTGGCCAGGGCCGCGGCGAAAACGGGCGCCAGCGTGGATACCGAACCGTCCATGAGACCGGCGAGTCCGGGCTGCACAATCTGCAGCACGAACAGGCGACGGTTGGCCTTCTCCTCCTCGGCCAGGGTATTGGTGCTGAGCTGGTCTTTTTCCAGTTCGTCGGCGCGATGCTCGTGGGAACGCTCTTCCTGCGCCAGGTCGTCCAGCAACTGACGGATGCCGGGATCCTGCGCGCGCGCCGCCACGGTCTCGTAGAAGCGGCGCGTCTCCACTTCCATGGTGGAGACCTGCCGGCGAATCCGGTCGAGATTCAAGGGCTGAGACAGCCAAAGCGGCTGCCGGTTCACGAAGCCCTTCACGTCCTGCCGCCGGATGAGAGGAATGTGGTCGCCAAACCGTTCCTGGAATAACTGGATCAACCTCCGCCGGTGGCCGGATTCTTCTTTGCGCATGCCGTCAAAAACAGCCGCCGTGCCGGGGAAATCGTGGCGCAATCCTTCGGCGAAGTCGGCGTAGACACGCTCGTCTTCTTCCTCCAGGGAAATCGCCAGAGCGAGCAATTCGCGCTCGGTCAGGCTTTCAAAACTCCGCATAGAAATACTGTAGCGCTAGTCTAGAGTTTTGCACTTCTTGAGGCTTACCTACCCTCATGAGGAGGTCAAAAGAGCGTTTTCTTCTGGAGTGAGTTGAGCCGTCGCACTACAGAACGGGTATCGGCTACATCCCCAGAAATGGCCGTGCGTCCCTTTTCTGATCACCATCGGGTGATGGCACCGGCATAGGCGGGGATTCCGCTGCAAATCGAGAATTCGGGCGTTTAGTCGGAATTGTCGCTGCCCTTCGTCTTGCTCCCGAATGGCCGGCAGCCTTTCATTTAGCCCCCTGATCTCCTTCGCAATCCTCCTGGCTACAGGGAAGCAGGCGAGCGAATCTTTGGCGCGGGTGAGTCGGCTCACCATATCCTCGTATTCCTTGAGGGAGTTCACACTCGCCAATTCCTCTTTCAATTCGATAAACGCCCGCAGGTGATCCGAGATCCCACCCAGGCTCTTCAAAAACTCGATATCGCTTGGAGTGAAAGAAGACCGGTGAGACGGATAGGATCGCCTCAGAGCGGTCAGTCGATCGGCGATGACCCCGAGCAGCTCATCTTCCGCAGTGATGTGCTCGAGAGAAGACCGCAGATCGTCAATGACTTGTCGTACGTCCATTGGACCGTTCTCCCGGTGTCTGCAAGCTAACGCGAGGGGCAGGACAGCCTTACCGGTTCACTACTTTATTTTATCGGCCGCAAACGCTACTTACTGGTGCTCTTCGGCCGACCGAAGCAATTCTGATGTTCTGTTGTATCGCTTTCCTTCTCCTGCCCTGTTCGACGACGCGTGATAGCATCAAGCCAGAATGGCACTTGTCGATTTGACCAAACAGTTGGCGCAGCAGGCGATTCTCTCCGCGACCTCCGGGCCCGAGAAAAAGGAAGCTCCAGCGGCGCCCGTGGACCATACCGCCTCCATCATCTTTGGAGAAATCCAGGCCATGCAGCGGGCCCTCAAGGAAGATGAGGAATTGGTGGTGCTATTCCAGAGCGGCGTGGAGCGCATCCGTGTGATGGAACTCTTCCTGCGGTCGCCGCAGGTGGTCGTCCTCAGCGGTCAGGACGCGCAGCGAAACCTCACGCGCATCATCGCGCCGGTGGCATCCCTGCAACTGCTGTGCAAGACCATGAAAGTGGCCGAAGGCGCCAAACCCGTGCGAGTCTCGCTGGTCACTCCGAAGCCGAAAGATTCCACCGCAAAATAACAGACGTCTCGCGCTCGTAACCGAGCGTTCCGATCGCCGCAGTTCCCAGCGCAAAGAGCCGCGCATCCGATGGCGGGAGTTCCAGCCAGCAGGCCGTCAGAATGCGCAGCACATGACCGTGCGCGAATAGCGCGACGTCTCCGCCGGCCTGCATGGCGCGCGCCAGCACGGCTTCGGCGCGAGCGGCCACCTGCTCGATGGTCTCGCCGCCCGGGACTCCGTCGCGAAACAGCGACCAGTCCGGCCTCTCGCGATGAATGTCGTTCGTGGTGCGACCCTCATACTGGCCGTAATCCCACTCCTGCAAGTTGGGATCGATTTCCGCCACGTCGCCGAAACCCGCGAGCTGGCACGTATCCAGCGCGCGCTGGAGAGGACTCGCCAGCACCAGGCCGAACTTGCGTCCGCTGAGCAGACGACCCAGTCCCTGCGCCTGCCGGCGTCCTTCTTCGGTGAGCGGGATATCGGTGCGGCCGGTATGGGCGCCGGATAAACTCCACTCGGTCTGCCCGTGGCGGACCAGCCAGATCTCGCGCGCCATTAGAGTTTCGGGGCGCGGACAGCCTGCGTTTTGCCGGCCTTCAAATACGGCGCGAGCCGTTCCAGCGCCGCGTCTACCGTAATGCCGTAGCGCGCGCGCAGTGGGTCCATCTTGCCGTGTTCAATAAACTGGTCGGGCCAGCCGACACGCACCACCGGGGTCGCGATGTTGAGATTGTTCAGCTCTTCCAGCACGATGCTGCCGAAGCCGCCGCGCAGCACATGGTCTTCCAGGGTGAGGATCACATCCACGCTGCGAGCGTAGAATTCCAACATCTCCACATCCATGGGCTTGGTGAAGCGGGCGTTGATGACGGCGGCGGGGAAGCCCTGGCCTTCCAGTTTGCGCGCGATCTCTTCGGCCATGGGCACCAGAGCGCCCAAAGCGAAAATGGCCACTCGATCGTTCTCGCCGTGCTGCAGCAACTCGGCCTTCCCGATGGGAATGAGCTTGGGAACGTCCTTCACCGGAGTGCCCGGCCCGACGCCGCGCGGATAGCGAACCGCGATCGGTCCATCCCAATGCATCGCCGTGAAGAGCATGTCCGCCAGTTCGTCCTCGTCCTTGGGAACCATGTGGACAATGTTCGGAATGCCGCGCAGATAGCTGATGTCGAAAAGTCCGTGATGCGTGGGACCGTCGTCCGCCGACAGTCCGCCGCGATCCATGCAGAACACGACCGGCAGATTCTGCAGGCACACGTCGTGCACAATCGGGTCGAAGGCGCGCTGCAGGAAGGTCGAGTAGATGGCGCAGAACGGTTTCATACCCTTCGCCGCCAACCCGGCAGCGAAGAGCACCGCGTGTTCCTCGGCGATTCCCACGTCGAAATACTTATCCGGATGGTGCGGCTGGAAACGGTCCAGACCAGTGCCGTTCGGCATGGCGGCGGTGATGGCGACGATCTTCGGATTCGTATTCGCCAGCTTGACCATCGTATCGGCGAAGACTTCCGAGTAGGTGCGCTGTCCCAGCGGTTTGGTCTCGCCGGTCTCCGGATCGTACGGTCCCAGTCCGTGGAATTTCTTTTGCTTCTGCATGGCCGGTTCGAAGCCCCGGCCTTTCTGCGTCAGCACGTGCAGCAGCACGGGACGGTCCTGCTTCTTCAGAAATTCGAACGTCTTGATGAGCGTGGAAATATCGTGGCCGTCGATGGGGCCGTAATACTTGAGCCCGAGTTCTTCGAAGATCACGCTGGGCCACAACATGCTCTTGGCGGCCTCTTCGGCCTTGCGCGCCATCTTCAGGGCCACCGCGCCGCCCAGTTTCTGGACGAACCTGCCGGCCTGATCGTGCAGGTAGTGGTAGCGCGGGCTGGTGACAATCGCGTTCAGATACGTCGCGATGGCTCCCACGTTCTTGTCGATAGACCACTCGTTATCGTTCAGGATCACGAGCAGCTTCTTGGTGTGGTGTGCGATGTTGTTGAGCGCTTCGTACGTGATGCCGCAAGTGAAGGCGGCATCGCCGGCCAAGGCGACCACGTGTTCCTTGCCGCCCATCTTGTCGCGCGCTACGGCCATGCCCAGAGCCGCCGATAGCGCCGTGCCGGCATGCCCCGCCCCATAACTGTCGTGCGGACTTTCGGTGCGCAGCATGAAACCGTTCAGCCCGCCGGGAGTGCGGATGGTGGAAAAGCGTTCGCGACGCCCGGTGAGCAGTTTGTGCACGTACGCCTGATGGCTGACGTCGAAAATGAAGTGGTCAGCCGGCGTATCGAAAACGTAATGCATGGCGATGGTCAACTCCACCACGCCGAGGTTGGGTCCCAAGTGGCCGCCATTGGCGGAAAGGACCGTCACCAGTTCCTCGCGTATCTCCGTGGCCAGAATTTCCAGGTCGGCTATGGAAAGACACTTCACCTGTTCGGGGGAGTTAATCCCATCAAGGATCCTTGGCATCTCCTACCATTGTAAGGTAAGAACCTGAAACTTACCGGGCCCCCGCGACCACCGGCGCAAAGGGGGGCAGTGCCAAAGGAAACGGCAGCGTCAAGAAGCGCATAGGTCGATTTCTAGTTGACATCTTACCCGAGCGGGTGCATAGTTCCGGTAGAATGTTTACCCGAGACGAGAAGAAGAGCATGGCCCTGCTGCAGGGCACCCTGGATCTGCTGATCCTGCGCATTCTGGTTTTCGGGCCGGAGCACGGACAGGGGATCGCGCGAGCCATTCTGCGCGAATCCGACGAGGTCCTGTTGGTGGATCACGGTGCGCTCTACCCCGCGCTGCAGCGCCTGGAAGAGAAGGGCTGGATCGGCGCCGAATGGGGCACATCCTCCAACAATCGGAAGGCCCGTTTCTATACCCTGACCAAGGCGGGACGGAAGCAACTGGTGCAGGAGACCGGCCAGTGGCGCAAAATGGCGGCGGCGATTGGACGCGTGCTGGGTCCCGAAACGGAGTGAAGCCATGTTCGGAAAGAAGCGCAGACCCGAGGACTTCTCTGAAGAGCTGAAAGCGCACCAGGCGCTGGAGGCCGATCAACTGCGTGCCGAAGGCGCCGGCGCGGAGGAAGCGCAACGCCTCGCCCGCCTCCGCATGGGCAACCTCACGGCCAATCAGGAGAGATTCTACGAGCGCCATCGCTGGATGTGGCTGGAGCAATTCATGCAGGACGTCCGCCTGGCGCTGCGCCAATGGTACAAAAACGCCGGCTTCACGGCGGTGGCAGTGCTTACGCTGGCGCTGGGAATTGGCGCCAATACCGCCATCTTCACGTTGATCCACTCCATCTTGTTGCGCTCCATGCCGGTGGCCCATCCCGAGCGGCTCTACCGTTTAGGAGAGGGCACCGACTGTTGTGTGATGAGCGGGTACCAGACGAATTACTCCCTCTACGCCTTCCCGCTATACGTCTATCTTCGCGATCACACACCGGAATTCGAAGAACTCGCTGCGTTCGAGGCGGGACTCGGACCGGTGAATGTTCGCCGCGACGGCGCGCCGTTGCCGCAGGTATTCACGAGCGAATTCGTATCCGGGAATTACTTCCGCATGTGGGGCGTCGGCGCCTACGCCGGCCGCACTTTCGGCCCGGACGACGACAAGCGCGACGCCGCGCCCACCGCCGTGATGAGTTATCGCGCCTGGGACCAAAGCTACGGCCGCGACCCCGCCGTGGTGGGTGCGCGCTTCGTGATCGACGGCCAGCCGTACACGATTGCCGGCATCACGCCGCCGGGATTTTACGGCGACACGCTGCGCACCGACCCGCCGGACTTCTGGCTGCCCCTTTCCGGCGAACCCGCCCTGCACGGCCGAAACGCGCTGCTGGATCGCACCGATCAGCACTGGCTGTACCTCATCGGCCGCCTCAAACCCGGCGTCGCGCCCGGCGCAGTGGAAGCGCGTGCCAACGTGGAGCTGAAACACTGGTGGCTGGATAACGGCGGAGAGTATCTCAATCGCAAGAGCATCGACAAGCAGCACATCGTCATCACGGCCGCCGGCGGCGGCCTCAACAATCTGAAGGCGCGCTACTCGCAAGCCCTTCGCATCCTGCTGGCCGCCTCCGCGCTCGTGCTGCTCATCGCCTGCGCCAATATCGCCAACCTGCTGCTGGCGCGCGGCGCGGCCAACCGCGTCCAAGCCTCCATCCGCATGGCGCTCGGAGCCGCCCGCGAGCGCGTGATCCGCCAGACCCTCACCGAGAGTCTGTTGCTGGCCCTGATGGGCGGCGCCGCGGGACTGATGGTCGCCTGGGCGTGCGCGCGCCTGCTGCTGGCAATCGCCTTCCGCGGGTCGCAATACGTGCCCGTGAACGCCGCTCCGTCGCTGCCCGTGGTGGGCTTCGCCCTGCTGGTCTCCGTAGCGACCGGCGTCATTTTCGGTGTGGTGCCCGCCTGGTTAGCCTCGCGGCAGGACCCTGCCAGCGGACTGCGCGGCGCAGGACGCTCCACCGGCCGCAATTC
>DASZMZ010000295.1:0-10573 GCA_035551455.1 Candidatus Sulfopaludibacter sp. | reverse complement strand
GTTTTGTGAAAACTCTACTCCTCCTGGCACTCAGCGCCGTGTCCGCGCTTGGTGTAGCCGGGGACGGCCCCGGCGCCCCTCTCAGAATCTATACGGATTTTCAAAAAACGGTTCCCGCCGTAGTGCAGAGCTCGATTGAACGGGAGCTAGCTTCCCTGGTTTCCCCCATTGGTCTAAACCTGGACTGGAAATCGCTCTCCGAACCTCGCGACGGACAGGCATCGGCCGCCCTGGTAGTCATCACTTTCAAAGGACGCTGCGACTTGGCCGCTATGGAACCGCGCCGCAACAACCCGGGCGCGTTGGCCTGGACCCACATCAGCGACGGTCTGATCCTTCCTTTTGTCGATGTGGATTGCGATGGGATTCGCGAATTTCTGCAGGCTAAGTTGCTGTGCATCGAAGCCCAATTGCGCGAGCGGCTTTTCGGACGCGCGATCGCGCGCCTCGTCGCTCACGAACTGTATCACGTTTTCGCCGAAACCACGCATCACGGGAAAGAAGGCGTAGCGGAACCGGCTTGTACCGTAAACGAGTTACTGTCCGAGGAATTCCGTTTTGCCGAGCCGCAGTTCCGCACGTTGCGCAGCAGTAAGCTCCGGTCCATCCTGAGTCTGGCCAAGCCTTCGCTCGCCAAAACCGTCGCGAACCGGGGCCACGCAGAGTACTTGAATAATGGCTGTGGCGCCTGCCATGGCGCGGCTGGAGAAGGCACCCGGCTGGCGCCCCCGCTTGGCGTCCGGAAGAAGAACCTCGATCCCAAACTGTTGGCGTCCCACTTTGAGAAGAAGAGCGAGGAGATGTACCGCCGCTCCCTGAACTTGAAGTTGAGCTGGTACTTTCCGACCGCTCAGGAGGTCAGGGACATCGTCTCGGTACTCACATCCGGCCTCGAGTAGTATGCACAATTTCACCATTGGCGTCCTGCTTCACTCCTGAGTGCGGGGCCGGAAAAAACCGGCCTTTTACGCACCAAGCCCGAGCGCAATCCGGGGCTAGACTGGTCGGGTAATTCCAAATCAGGAGACCTGTATCATGCCCAAAAAGGTGAAGCCTGTCCCCACGAATTTCCACACTGTGACTCCCTATCTGACAATGAATGACACGGCGCGCGCCCTGGAGTTCTATAAACGCGCGTTTGGTGCGCAGGAAGTAATGCGCATGGACGGACCCGGTGGAACTATTGGCCACGCCGAAATCAAGATTGGCGATTCCATCATCATGCTCGGTGACGAAATGCCCGGCAGCGGCACCCGCGCACCGCAAGCGGCGGGCAGCACAACAGTCGCCATCATGCTATATGTCGACGACGCAGACGAGGTCTACAATCAGGCCGTATCCGCGGGCGCGCAAGTGGAACAGCCGCTGCAAGACATGTTCTGGGGCGATCGCTACGGAAGACTCAAGGATCCGTTTGGCCATTCCTGGGCGGTGGCGACCCACATCGAAGACGTCGCGCCGGCGGAGATGACGAAGCGTATGCAAGAGGCCATGGCCAAGAGGCAGCCGCAGAGTCACTCGGCTGGCTAAAAGAGAAAACTGAAGAAAATCGTAAAATAATGCAACATCCGGATGGCCTGGGAGCGTATTGGCTGGTATGGGATCCGTTTTCCGGGACATCCGGCATGCCGTTCGCTCGCTGGCGGGCGATAAGGGCTTCACGATTACGGTGATTTTGACGATCGCCGTGTGCATCGCGGCGAACACCGCCACCTTTGCCGTCGTGAACTCCGTGCTGCTGCGTCCTTTGCCCGTGCCAGAGGCGCGTTCGCTGGTGCTGATGGCCAATCGCTACCCCAAAGCCGGGGCCGATTTCGGCTACAACAGCGCCACGGGCGATTATTTCGATCGTCTGCGCGACGTTCACGTATTTTCCGAACAGGCCCTCTTCCGCACCAACGGGCGGACCATCGAAATTCAGGGCACGCCCCAGCGGGTTACCGGAATGTCCGGGACGCCATCCTTATTCCGCCTGCTCCGCGTCTCCCCCGCGCACGGCCGGGCCTTTTCCGATGCGGAAGGTGAAACCGGAGCCGACCAGAAGACTATTCTCAGCGACGGTTTGAGCCGTCAACTCTTCGGCAGCCCGGAAGCAGCGCTCGGCCACGATGTGCGCATCGGGGGACAGCCGTTCACCGTGGTCGGCGTCATGCCGGCGGGCTTCAATTTCATCGATCCCGAGGTACGTCTCTGGACTCCCGCGTCGTTCACACCGGCTGACCACGAAGTCCACCATTCCAACAACTGGCAGAACGTCGGACGGCTGAAGCCCGGCGCCACGCTGCAGCAAGCCCAGGCCCAGATAGACGCGCTGAATCGGGCCAATCTCGACAAGTATCCCGCCTTCCGGCAATTGCTGATCAATGCCGGATATCACACCGAAGTCGTGCCGCTGGAAGACATGCTGGTAAAGGAAATCCGCGGCTCGCTTTATCTGCTCTGGGGCGGCGCGGCGCTGGTACTGCTGATCGGCGCGGTGAACGTGGCGAATCTGGTTCTGGCGCGCACCACGCTGCGCCGCAAGGAACTGGCCACGCGCCTGGCGTTGGGCGCGGGGACCGGACGCCTGGTGCGCCAACTGGTCACGGAAAGCACGCTGGTGTCCCTGGCGGGCGGCGTGGCGGGCGCGGCGTTAGGCGCCGGTCTGCTGGCCGCTCTGGCGCATAGCAGCATGGAAAAACTGCCGCGCGCCAGCGAAGTCCGGGTGGACGGCACCGTCATCCTGGCGATGCTGTTGATGGCCACCGTGGTCGGCATTATTGTCGGACTGATTCCTTCGATACAGGTGATGCGCGCCCGCGTGAATGACGTACTGCGCGAAGAGAGTCGCAGCGGCACCGGCGGCAAGCGGTCGCGGCGCGTCCGGCAGGTGCTGATTGTGGCGCAGGTGGGCCTGGCCTTTGTGCTGCTGGCCGGCGCGGGCCTTTTGCTGGCCAGTTTCCGCCAACTGCTGCACGTGGACCCGGGCTTCGACGTACACGGAGTCGTCACGGCATCCACCAGCGTGCCGCAGAGCCTGTATCCCAAGGATTCGGACGTGAGGACGTTAATGGATCGAACGCTCGACGCCATCCGGTCCATTCCGGGTGTGACTGCGGCGGGCGCGACCAACTCGATTCCGTGGGGTGGAAACCATAGCGATAGCGTGGTCGTCGCTGAAGGCCACATCATGCAGCCCGGAGAGTCGGTCATCTCGCCGGAACAGGTGACGGTCACGCCGGGATACTTCGAGGCCATGCACATCTCCATGCTGGCGGGCCGTACGTTCGATGCACGGGATCGCGATGGCGCTCTCGGCACCGTGATTGTGGACGAAGTCCTAGCGCAGCGTTTCTGGCCGGGCCGCAATCCCATTGGACGGCGCATGTTCCTCCCGCAGGATCCCAACGACCTGCTGAAGACCGACGAGCATACGAAGTGGATGACCGTGGTGGGAGTGATGCGCCCGGTCCACACCGGCGACGTGGAAGGCAGCGGCAATCCGGTCGGCGCATACTACCTGCCGTTCGCTCAAAACGTGCAGCGGGGCTTCGGGCTGGCCATCAAAAGTGCCGGCGACGCGGCTCCGGTGCTGCGGACCGTTCGAATGCGCTTCGCGGCCATTGCGCCCAACCTCGCGCTCTTCGATGTACACACCATGGAGGAGCGCGGCGATCTGGCGTTGGCCTCGCGGCGCGCGTCGCTCACGCTGGCCCTGTTCTTCGGCGGCCTGGCGCTATTCCTTTCGGCCATCGGCATCTACGGCGTGCTGGCCTATCTGGTCACCCAGCGGCAGCGCGAAATCGGCATCCGCACGGCGCTGGGCTGCACGGCGGGAGGTGTGGTGACCTTGATTGTCCGCGAGGCGTTCTGGCTGGTGGGCCTGGGTCTGGTGCTCGGCGGACTCGGGTCGGCGGCCCTGCGGAAGATGGTGGCAGTCCAACTCTACGGAGTGAAGCCGCTGGATCCGCTGGTGATGTCGGCGGTGATCGTCACGCTCGCACTGGTCGGACTGGCTGCCTGCATTCTACCGGCCCGCCGCGCCACGCAAGTGGATCCCGTAATCGTGCTCCGCGATCAGTAGTGCCCTCGGCAGGGCGGCATGGCGCCTCCGGCGCAGGGGCCTGCTGGGATGGGCAGGCAACTGGGTCAATGCGCGAATTACCGGAGAGGCCCTTGGCAGGGCGGCATTGCGGCTCCGGCGCAGCAGCTGGACAGACGGCGAAAGGCGACCGTCTATCCTACTTACTTGGCAAAGGGCCAATCTCCAGGGCGTTGCGCTCCGGCGCAACGGCCTGCTGGGATGGATAGGAACTCAGTCAAAGCGCGAGGCCCTCGGCAGGGCGACATTGCGCCTCCGGCGCAGCAGCTGGACAGACGGCGAAAGGCGACCGTCTATCCTACTTACTTGGCAGGGGCCAATCTCCAGAGGGCGTTGCGCTCCGGCGCAACGGCCTGCTGGGATGGATAGGAACTCAGTCAAAGCGCTAGGCCCTTGGCAGGGCGGCATTGCGCCTCCTCGTCCCGGCGATGAAAATCAAATAGCGCTACTTTAGGAGAGTGCCTGCACCTACCAGAAGGCAGTTCCTCGCTCAGACCGCCGGCGCGGGGCTGGCGGCTCGCGGCGCGGCGGCGGCCGGCCCCCGTCCCAACCTGGTCTACGTTTTTGCCGACCAGCTTCGTTACCACTCCTGCGGCTACGCCGGCGACGAGTACGCGCGGACGCCCAATATCGACCGCCTGGCTTCCCAGGGCTGCAACTTCCACCAGGCGATTTCGTCCACGCCTGTGTGCGCGCCGCACCGGGCCTCGCTGTTCACCGGGAAATACCAGTCCAGCACCGGGATGGTGATCAACGAACTGCGGCTCAGTCCGGAGCATGAGTGTCTGGGCCACGCACTGACGCGGGGCGGATATCAGACCTCGTATATCGGCAAGTGGCATTTGTGGGCAAATCAACTGGGCCACCACGACCTCACCGTGAATGGCTTCGTGCCTCCGGGCCCGTACCGCCTGGGCTTCGACGGTCAATGGGCGGCGTACAACTTCAGTCACGACTACTTCAACTCGCCCTACTTCGAGAACGACACGCAGCGCCACATCCGCCAGCGTTATGAGCCGGACGAGCAGACCGAGACTGCCATCAACTTCCTCCGCACGGCGGGACGCGCGGCCAATCCCTTCGCGCTGTTTCTCTCTTGGGGTCCGCCGCACGATCCCTGGGACGTGAAGAACGTTCCCGCGCAATACCTGGATCTCTTCCGGGACCAGAAGATTCCACTGCGTCCCAATTACTCCAATATCCCCGACCCGTACGCCGACGATTGGGCTCGCCCCGGTCCGAACTTCGGCGCGAATCTGGCGGAATTTCAGCGGGTCTACTACGCGCAGACCGCCACCATCGACTGGAACCTGGGCCGCATCATGCAGGCGCTCGATGAGAACGGCCTGGCGGACAACACCATCCTGGTCTTCACCTCGGATCACGGCGAGATGTTCGGGTCACACGGACGGCGCGCCAAGTACATCTTCTACGAAGAGGCGGCGCGCGTGCCGTTTCTGATGCGCTGGCCCCGCCACATTCCCGAGAAGGCCGTCTCCGATGCGCTGCTCGGCACGCCGGACATCATGCCTACGCTGCTCTCCATGCTGGATCTGCCGGTGCCCCGCGCGGTGGAGGGTGTCGACCTGAGCCGCCATGCTCTGGGACGGGGCGGCGCCGGTCCCGAAGCAGCCCACATGCAGGGCATGGGCACTACCGCGGCGTGGACCGATGGAACCGAATGGCGCGGCCTGCGCGATCAGGAGTACACCTACGCCGTCTATCGGCGCGACGGCAGCGAACTGCTGTTCCACAATCGCGTCGACCCGTATCAGTTGCGCAATCTCGCCTCCGAGAAGGCCGCCGCCGCGACGCTGCAACACTACCGCGACCTCTCGGCGAAGTTCCGCAAGGAGCGCAACGACACGTTCGAGGCCTGCACCTGGTACCGCGACCACTGGACGCACGATCGCAATATCGTGAAGACCGCCAGCGGGGTGGGGCACAATGAGGAAGTGCTGCAGCAGGTGATGAAGCGCTGGTATCCGGCAGGTTAAATCACATGGCCCTCACTCGAAGATCCTTTCTTCAGAGCGTGTCGGCGGCGGGTGCACTGGCTGGCAGCCAGGCGGCCCCCCTGACACGGCCCAACATCGTCATGATCCTGGTGGACGATATGGGCTTCTCCGACGTCGGCTGTTACGGCTCGGAGATCGAAACTCCCCACATCAATCGCATGGCGGCGGAGGGCGTGCGATTTTCGCAGTTCTATAGCTGCGCCCGCTGCTGCCCCTCGCGCGCGTCGATCCTCACCGGACTGTATCCGCACCAGGCGGGGATTGGCCACATGGTGGATCAGGCGGGCCCGGCGCCGGGCTATGTCAACGATTTGAGTCCGCGCAGCCGGACGATCGCGCAGGTGCTGAAGGGCGCCGGATATCAGACCGGCATGGCGGGGAAGTGGCACGTCACCCCGGTCAACCAATCGCAGCACAACTGGCCCTTACAGCGGGGCTTTGACCGTTACTACGGCATCATTCACGGCGCCGCGGACTACTTCAATCCGGAGACGCTGAAGTACGGCAACGATCGCGTGGAGCCCGAGGGATCGGACTACCATTTCACGGACGCCATTGGCGATTACTCCGTGAAGTTTCTGGACGAGTTCTCGCGCAAGCCGGATCCGTTCTTCCTGTACACGGCCTTCACCGCGCCGCACTGGCCGCTGCACGCGCGTCCGGAGGAGATCCGCAAGTACGCCGGCCGCTACAAGCAGGGCTGGGACGCTACGCGGGAGGAGCGCCACGCCCGGCAGTTGCAGATGGGAATGCTGCCGAAGCGTTGGGAACTGTCTTCGCGCGATGCGCGCGTTCCGGCGTGGAGCGGCGAGACTCACCACGAGTGGCAGTCCCGGCGCATGGAAGTCTACGCCGCCATGGTGGACCGCATGGATCAAAACGTCGGCCGCATCCTGAGCAAACTGAAAGAAACCGGCCGCGACCAGGACACGCTGGTGCTCTTCATGTCGGACAACGGCGGCTGCGCCGAAGAAGTGGGACCCGGCTGGACGGGTCTGCACATTCCGAAGCTGACTCGCGATGGGCGGCCGGTGCGGGTGGGCAACAATCCGCTCGTCATGCCGGGCGCGGAGGATACGTACCAGAGCTACGGGATGCCGTGGGCCAATTGCAGCAACACGCCCTTCCGCATGTACAAACACTGGGTCCACGAAGGCGGCATCTCTTCGCCGCTAATTGTGCGCTGGCCGAAGAAGATCGCGCCGCGCAAAACCTGGGTGGCCGACCCGGGCCACTTCGTGGACGTCATGGCCACCTGCGTGGATGCCAGCGGCGCCGGCTATCCCGCCGGAGATGTGATCCCCATGCAGGGACGGAGCCTGCTGCCTTCCGCCACTCATTCCGGCGGGAGCGCGGCGCGCAGCCTCTTCTAGGAGCACGAAGGGAATCTGGCCATGCGGCACGGACCCTGGAAGCTGGTCCGCAAATTCCCCGGCGACTGGGAACTGTACAACATGGATGAAGATCGGACGGAGCTTCGCGATCTGGCGCAGCGTCAGGCGGCGCGCGTGCAGCAAATGGCGGCCGAGTGGCAGACATGGGCCGACCGCGCCGGCGTGCTTCCCTGGGATCAGGTGCAGAAGCTGCAGCACGGCCGCTGACCCCCTGCGCCTCGCTATCGGTTATTCTGAAACCGAATGAACAGGCCCTTGGTTCTACTCCCTCTGATTGCCGTAGTTTGCTGGACCGGTTGGTCCGCCTCCTCTCCCGTCCTGGAGCCGGTCAAGAATCGGGCGCCGTTGGCCGACAACTCGTTCTACCGGCTGCCGCTGACTGCCGTGAAGCCCTCCGGCTGGCTGTTGAACCAACTGCGCATTCAGGCCGCCGGCATCACCGGCCATCTCGACGAATTCTGGCCGGATGTAGGGCCCAACTCGGCCTGGCTCGGCGGCGCGGGCGAAGGCTGGGAGCGCGGTCCTTATTACCTGGATGGCCTGGTTCCGCTGGCCTATCTGCTGGACGATCCGAGGCTCATTGCCAAGGTGAAGCCCTGGGTGGAGTGGACGCTCACACATCAGCGCCCCGACGGCTCCATCGGTCCCGAGAAGAATCGCGACTGGTGGCCGAACATGATCATGCTGAAGGTGCTGACGCAGTATCAGGAAGCCAGCGGCGACCCTCGCGTGATTCCGCTGATGCAGAAATACTTCGCCTACCAATCGGCATCCTTGGCCCGCTCGCCGCTGGTCAGTTGGGCGATCTACCGGTGGCAGGACGAGCTGGCCAGCATTCTCTGGCTCTACAACCGGACCGGCGACGCCAACCTGCTGGAACTGGTCCGGCAGCTCAAGGGTCAGGGCTTCGACTGGCCCAAGTTCTACGCCAACTTTCCCTTCACGGGCGCCGTACCGCGCGGGCAAGCCAAGCACGATTCGCACGGCGTCAACAACGGCATGGGCCTGAAGACGGCGGCGCTCTGGCACCTGATTTCGAAGGATCCGGCCGACCGTGCGGCCACGCAGAAGGAACTCGAAACGCTGGACAAGTTCCAGGGACTGCCCAACGGAATGTTCAGCGGTGACGAGCATTTCTCGGGGCGAAATCCGTCGCAGGGCATCGAGACGTGCGCCGTGGTGGAAGCCATGTTTTCGCTGGAGCTCGATCTGGCGGTGGTCGGGGATGCGGCGCTGGGCGATCGGCTGGAGAAGATCGCGTACAACGCTTTGCCCGGTGCTCAAACCGCGGATCTGTGGGGCCATCAATACGACCAGCAGCCCAACCAGGTGCTGAGCTCCTTGAGCCGGCGGCAGTGGGGCACCAACGGGCCGGAGTCCAATCTGTTCGGGCTGGAGCCGAACTTCGGCTGCTGTACGGCCAATCTGCATCAGGGTTGGCCGAAGTTCGCGGCGTCGCTGTGGATGGGGTCGCAGGACGATGGACTGGTGGCGGCGGCGTACGCGCCCAGCACCGTCCGCATTAAGGTGAAGGGCACCGAAGTCAGTGTGGACGAGGTCACGGAGTATCCTTTCCGCAGTCGCATTTCGCTGACCGTTTCGCCGGCGGCGCCGCTGCGTTTTCCGCTGTACCTGCGCATTCCCGCATGGGCCGAAGGCGCAGCCATCCTGGTGAACGGGCAGAAAGTGGATGGCGTGAAGACCGCGGCCTATCAGAGAGTGGAGCGCGAATGGCGGAAGGGAGATCGCGTGGAGATCACGCTGCCGATGGCTGTGCAGGTGGTCCCGGGATACAACGGGTCGGTCTCGGTAGAGCGCGGTCCGCTCGTCTTCTCGCTGCGCATTGGCGAGAGTTGGGCCAAGCTGCGGCAGACGGGTCCGGTGACGGATTGGGAGGTGTACCCAACATCGCCCTGGAATTACGGACTGCGTCTGAATGGCAACCCCGCGTCGTCGTTCGAGGTGAACGAAGCGCCGGTGCTGCGCCAGCCATTCACCAACGCCGCGCCTCCGGTGGTGCTCAAAGTGAAGGCGCGGCGTTTGCCGCAATGGGTCATGGTGGACGATAGTGCCGCGGCGCCGCCCGCCAGTCCGGCCCGAGTCGAGAGGCGGGACGGGATGGTGAAGCGGCCGGTGGACGAGACCGTGACGCTGATCCCGTACGCCGCCGCCAGGCTGCGGATCACGTCGTTCCCCGTGCTGGGGGAGGATTTGCCGGAGCCCAAGAAACAGTAGGACATCCCGCTACTCAGGGTCGACAAGGGGTGGAAGGGCGGCCGTCCGCTCCGCGATCATGCGCTTCTCCAGTTTGAAGGAGAGGGATGCCAGGGAAGGGTACAAATCCTCGTTCTGGAGGATTACGAAGTCGGGGACGCGTAAATGGACGGGCGCGAAGTTCCAGATAGCGCGGATGCCGCCTTCGACCATTCGGTCCGCGCACAGTTGAGCCACGGCGGCCGGGGTGGCAATCACGCCGAGGTGGATGTGCATGCTCTCCGCCAGTTCGGGCAGGCGGTCCATGTGCAGGATTTCCTTGCCGTGGATTTGCTGTCCCACCTTATATGGGTCGGTATCGAAAGCCGCTACGATGTCCAGCCCGAACCGGCGGAACTTCTCATAACCCAGTAGTGCGCTGCCCAGACTTCCGGCGCCGGCGAGGAAAGCCTCCTTGGTGTTGTTCCAGCCCAGGAAATCCTCGATACCGCGAATGAGGGAGGTCACCGTGTAGCCTGTTTTCGGCTTGCCGATTACGCCCACAGCTTCGATGTCTTTGCGCACCTGCGTGGGGTCCAGATTGAGGGCGCGGCCGATCACGCTGCAGGAGACGGGCACGGTTCCGGCGGCCATCATTTCGGTCAGCAGATGGTAATACTTGGGGAGCCGGCGCAGGCTGGCTTCGGGGATGTTACGGGACTGCGAAACGGGCCGGTCGGCAGGCATTCCGAGAAAACGTTCTCGATTTAACACTTACCATGATGAGATTTCCTCCGCAAGGCTTCATTACTGAAAATCCTGAATGCGGTCGATAAGAACTTTCTATGCAACCCGTAACGGCCTCAGAATTAAGACTTTCCTGTCCG
>DASZMZ010000294.1:0-12308 GCA_035551455.1 Candidatus Sulfopaludibacter sp. | reverse complement strand
GGAACGTCACATCCAGCGACTGCAGGTTGTTTTCCCGCGCGCCGCGGACGGTCAGCACTTTCCCGTTGCTCTGCCGCCGCCGCGACGGAGTCTCGATGCGCCGCTTGCCGGAAAGGAACTGACCCGTTGGCGATCCCTTACACTTCAGCACGTCCGCGATGGTGCCCTGCACCACCACTTCCCCGCCATGCACGCCCGGTCCCGGCCCCATCTCCACAATGTGGTCGGCCGCCCGGATGGTGTCCTCGTCATGCTCCACCACGATCACCGTGTTGCCGATGTCGCGCAGGCTCTCCAGCGTGGCGATCATCTTCACGTTGTCCTTGGGATGCAGCCCGATGCTCGGCTCGTCCAGCACGTAGAGCATGCCCATCAGGCCCGAGCCGATCTGCGTGGAAAGGCGGATGCGCTGCGACTCTCCGCCCGATAGCGTGCCGGAGCGGCGGTTGAAACTCAGATAGTCCAGGCCAATACCCAGCAGCAGTTCCAGGCGGCCGCGCACCTCGCCCAGCACATGACGCCCGGCGTCGGCGCCGCGGCCCGTGGGCTTGATCGTCCCGAGGAAGGTGTGCAGTTCGTCGAAATGCATCTGCCCCATCTCGTAGATGGTCTTGCCGGCCACCAGAAACTTCAAGCGCGTGGCTCGCACGCGCGCCCCTTTGCAGTCGGGGCAGGTGTGCTCCACCATGACCTTGTCGAGCCATGCCTCCATGCCGGAGTTGGCTTCGCCGCGCTGCCGGTAGCGGCGGTAATTCCGCTCGATGCGTCGTGCGATGCCCCCGAAGCCGATCTCCTTGCCTGCGCCTTCGTCGCGCTTTACCTTGGCTTCCGGCGGGATGCTCAGCACGAGTTTCCGTCCGAGGCCCTCCAGGATGGCGCGCCGCACGTCTTCGGTTAGTTTCTCCCAAGGCGTCTCCAGTGAAAACCGCAGCGTCTTCGCCAGGCTGTACATCACGCGCCCGTCCCAGGTGTCGGGATTGTACTTGAAGGCCTCTTTCACGAAACAGCCGCCGGCGATGCTCCGCCGCGGATCGGGCACCAGGAGTTCCGGATGCGTCAACTTGTGGACGCCGAGGCCGCCGCACGTCCGGCAGGCGCTCTCCGGATTGTTGAACATGAAGTACTCGGGCTGAATGTCGCCGTAGACCAGATGATGCGTCTTGCTGCAGAGCCCCTTATAGAAGCGCTCCGACTCGGCCTTTCCGGCGCCCTTCAGAATCTCCACTTGCAGCAGACCATCGCCCACCAGCAGCGTGCTGGCAATGCCGGCCTTGATCGCCTTTTCGTGCTTCCTGCCCACCACGAAGCGGTCCACCACGGCGTCCATATTGCGGACGTCCGCATCGTCCACAGTCACTTGCGCCGAGATGTCCACAGCCTTGCCGTCCATGATTACCGTGCGGCAGCCCTTCTTCCGCACCTCGGTGAGAACGAAGTCCAGCTCCTCGCCGTATTGCGGGAAGACCGGCGCCCGCAGTTCGATCTCCGCGCCGTCGGGCAGTCCCAGGATCGCTTCCAGGATTTGCGCCGAACTCTTGCTCGGCATCAACTCGTTGGTGCGCGGACAGTGCGGCTCGCCGATGGTGGCGTAGAGCAGATTCAGGTAGCTGGCGATGTCGGTCATGGTGCCGACCGTGGACCGCGGATTGTTGGCAATCGTCTTCTGCTCGATGGAAATTACCGGCGACAGGCCGTATACGAAATCCACATCGGGCTTGGCCACTTGCGATACGAAGCGCTTGGCGTAGGTGGAGAGCGACTCCATGTAGCGCCGCTGGCCTTCCGCGTAGATGGTGTCGAAGGCCAGGCTCGATTTGCCCGAACCGGAAAGTCCCGTGACCACAATCAACTGATCGCGCGGAATCTCCACCGTGACATTCTTCAGATTGTGGACCCGTGCGCCGTGTACCGCAATGCTGGTGCGCGCCGCGACTCGGGCGGATTTAGAATTCATCCGGCACGTCTCCCAGATGCACGAAGGCCAGTTCCTGCACCAGCACGCTGCTGCGCTTGGTGAGATGCACGGGAATCGAAGCCTTCCCGATGAGCCTGCGGTCGGCCAGGTACTCGCACGCCGCCGTCGCGCCATCCATGCCGAAATTGCGTTTGAAGTGGGCCTCCAGTTCGGTGCAGGAGCGGGCTTCGGCCACCTCGCTTAGATGCTGCAGCACCGGCGCGAAGACCACCGGGGCGCGCTCCGCCAGGTAATTGTCGATGGCGTCCAGCGCGGCCTGCACGCTCTTCTTCGTTTTTTTGGTGTTCAGCATTTCGGTGTAGATGGTCTGGAAGAATGCCGGATTCAACTTCATGGCCTGCGGAATCACTTCGCGGTCCACCAGCCGGCGCGCGCTCATCACTTCGATTCTGGCCAGCGGTGTGGCCGCGTACAGGATCCAGAGCGCCGTGTAATCCAGATCTCCGCGCGTGACGAACCACTTGTGCGCCTTGTCGATCGCTCCCACGGCGCTTGCCGCCGCACTCAGCAACTGCGCCACGGTATCGCGCTCGCCGATCTCGTGCAGCCGCTCGCAGAGACGCGCGATGGTTTCGTCGTGCGTGTAGAGCAGCCGCCCCTTAGCCAGCATCGAGTGCATGAAGGAGTTGCGGACCGCTCCTTCCACCGTCTTGCGAAACTCCGCGCGCGGCATCAGAAACGCATGGACGTTGACGCCGTTGGCATACAGCGAAAGGCCCGATCGCTCCACCACCTTATCGTCGATGGTGATCAATCCCAGATCGATATCGGATTTCGCCCATACGGTGTCGTGAGACAGGCTGCCGCAGAGAATCGCGGCCAGAATGGAACGATCACGCTTCACCTGCTCGATGAGTTCATCGAGTGCTTCGGTGAAATGTTTCCGTACGGATTCTAAAGGCGCGCTCACCCGGTCGAGTCCCCTCGCAGGTTCCTGGGGGTCAATTTATCGCTTTTTGCGAGGCTGAGTCAAACGTTCACTGGACTTTCTGTTCACTGGACCTTGGCGATTTCCGCCAGTCGATTCATGCCTGTGGCTGCTTCCCACACGCCTTCGTTGGCAAAACGCACGGCGTACTCCGGCCGGCCGCTCAGCTTTGCCGAGGCGTCGGGAAGAGAGAGCAGGACGTCGTATTCTCCCGGCGGCGGCGCGGCGGTGAGGGCCACGGAAATGTCCTCTCCCGGCGCCCAACGTCTCGGGTCGCTCGCCGCGGGGAAGCGTTGCAGTTTCCCGGTCGAACGGTCGCGCAGCACCAGAATCAGCCGCCGCGGATTGTAGAGATCGGCGAAACCTTCGTTGCGAATCTCCGCCTTCACCTGCACCGTTCCGTGTTCAACCGTGACCGACGAGCCGGTGAGGCGGAATCGATAACCCAGCCGCCGTTGAATTTCCGGCATGCATCCGCCCTTGGTCCAACCGTCCAGCACCTCCGTGAGGTAGAGGCTGTTGAGCGTGCTGAATCTCTCGAACGCCAAGTCTTTCAGCGCGTTGTCGCAGCCGATATACGGCTGCGCATCCTCGGCGGCATTGCAGGTTTCGCCGCCCTGCGGCACGAAGAGGTTGTCGGCGTGGTAGAAGTCCTTCTCCAGGGCGGCATTTTTCGACCACGTGCCCCAGTCTGTTTTCGACGCGAGGAAGCAATCGTTGTGGGCGCCGATGCGGGCTTGGGCCGTCTCTGTGAACGCCTCGGCGGCAGTGAGGGGGTGGCCGTCAAAGAGCCGCATCTTGAGCCGCGGATAGCGCAGGGCCACCATGCGGTCCACCGGCAGAACGTCCAGGATCTTGTCCAGGATCTCCTTGTCGTGGTCCAGCAAGTCGTTGGTGGAATCGTGCCATTCGCCCCAGGTGCCGACAAAGCCGGCCTCCAGGAATGCCAGAACGTCGGCATTTTCCCGGAGCACGGGCTGCAGTTGATCCAGATGCTCCAGCACGCGGGCGAGCGGCGCATCGGGAGCGCCGATTGGGCCGAAGTTGTAGGCGAACCGGCCAATCACCTTCAGGCCGGCCTCCCGGGCCGCCTTGAAATCCGCCCGGACGCGATCCAGCATTTCCGGTGTGAGCGGGCGGTCGCGGAACTCGCTCAGCACCCAGTAGATACGCAGCATGCTGATGCCATCCCCGCGTGCCCGGTGCAGCCACGGCTCGTCCAGGGGCTTGGTAGCTCCGCGTTCCGGATCGTAGGAGGTCTGCAGGTAGAATCCTCGCTCCGGATTTGGGAAATTGTCGTTTGAAGTTTTGTAGTCGGCGGCTGCGGCGCTCGCCGCCAGGGCCAGGATCCAAAGGACGCGCATGCGACATTTATTGTCGCAAGAACCTCGCGGTCAGCCGCGGACCAGTTGGCTGGTGGCCGTCAGCATTACCGAGAGATTCCACACCACCAGCAAGCCATACCAGTAGGTGGCCCATTTGATGAGATGAAACTTCTTGGTGTACACGCAAAGCCCCGCCAGACCCAACGCCAGAAGTTTAGAAAGAATTACTCCCGTGGCTGGTCCGGCGTGCATCAGGATGCGGATGAATGGACTGGCTTCTCCCGCGCCCAGCTTAAAGCCGATGAGAGTGGTCAGCAGGTCCAACAGTTGAAGGTAAACGAAGATTTGTGTGATTCCCATTTTGCGTTCTGACAATCTATCGGCGCTTTAGTAATTTCAGTTTAGCCGCAACCAGCAAAAATAAAAGGACTTCTTTGTACCGTCTGTACTAGCAGGTTAGTCCTATACCAGTACAAATACGTGCTTTAGCTCACGAGTCCACGACCCTTCCCATAGCCGCCCCGGAACAGGCTCAGACGGTTCGGTTTGCTACCATTGAGGGTCAGTGTATCCTCCGAAATCACCACCGTATCTGGTTCTGGAATCCAGCGCCCGCCGGTTTCCTTTGGCCGACGGTTTATCGTGGGCCGTGGGGCGCGGCGATGGGTGCGCGGTCATCCTGGACAGCCGCAGCGTTTCCCGTCTGCACGCCCTGATTCAGAAGAAGGATGATGGCGATTTCTGTCTGGTGGATCTGGGCAGCCGCAACGGTTCCTTCATCAACACCAAGCGCGTCAGCGTACCTCAGGTTTTGCACGATTCCGACCGTCTGATGTTCGGCGACCAGGAAGTGGTTTTCCGAAATCCCGTGAACCCCGTGACGGCGGCTCCAGCCGCAGCCAGCAACAGCCGCTACGAAGCCACCACTGCCCTCCATACTCACAGCCTGACCACCATCGCCGTCGTGGATATCCGCGACTTCACCCCGCTGGCCCGCAGCGTGTCGGAGGAGCTGCTTTCTCAAGCCATCGGCACCTGGTTCCTGCGCGTTGGTCAAATCGTGCAGCGCCATGGCAGCTGGGCCCAAAAATACATTGGCGATGCGATGATGGCCGTCTGGGTACACGACGATTCGGCCCGCATTTCCGCAGACCTGCTGCGCGTCCTGCAGGCGATCACTGAAATCAATGAAGTGACGTCCCAGTTGCACACTACGCTACCGCTGCCCCGGGCGCTGCGCATCGGCGCAGGCATGAATACCGGCACCGCGATCGTCGGCGGGTCCGATTACACCGCGCTCGGCGACACGGTGAACGCAGCCTTTCGGCTGGAGACCGCCACCAAGGCAATCGGCATGGGAATCGCTCTCGGCGAGCGAACTCACACTGAACTGAAATTGCCGGTTCCCAGCCCGTTCGTCCAGCGCCAGGTGGAATTGAAAGGCTACGATAACCCCAGCACGGCGTGGGCTATCACGTTCGAGGATCTGGAGCGTTTCCTGCGCGGAATTACCGTTCCCGCGTTTCGCTAGCCGATCCCTTGCCGGGCCGGCGTCTCGCCGTGGGCTGCGTCAGGCGGATCACGTGTTCGCCGGTGTTCGGGTCGAACCGGTAGTCGAGCACGGCATCTGCTGAATCCAGGGCGGGCGCCCCTTCCAGCGTCGGGTTATCGACGCTCAGTTCGCCGTTGTTGCGGATGCGCAGCTCGCTGCCCACCTGCAAGGGAATTCGCGTGAAGCTGGGATGCGGACTCATGTGGTCCTCCTGCTTTTATGGTCGCCCCGCCGCCGCCTGAGGTCTGTATGGTTCGATCCCGAACACTGTAGCTATGGAGCGAAACGTGTAGGGGCCATAGCGATGAAACACTGGAGCCGCGTCCTCCTGGGTATCTTCTGGCATCTCGGAGGTCCCGGCCTCCTCGTTCTGGGAATTCTCGACTCGTCGTTTCTTTTCGCACCTTTGGGGAATGATCTGCTGGTGGTCGCCATGAGCGCGCGCTATGGCTCCGTGACCCGGATGCTCTATTACGCCGGAATGTCCACCATCGGCTCGGTTCTGGGCTGCCTGCTGGTGGATGTGGTGATGCGCAAGGCCGGCGAAAAGGGGCTGGAGCATCACTTGCCCAAAGCGCGCCTGAACTATGTACGACAGAAGGTGGAGAAGAATGCCGCCTGGGCGCTGATTCTGGCTTCCGTGGCCCCGCCGCCGTTTCCGTTCACGCCTTTCGTGATGGCCGCCGCCGCGCTTCAGTACCCGCGGCGCCGGATGCTGGCGATCGTCGGCGTCTCCCGCATGGTCCGTTTCACCGTGCTGGGCTTCCTGGCGCTCCGCTTCGGCAAGAGCATTCTCTCCTGGGCGGAGAACGGGGTCGTGCAAGGCGTGCTGGTGGGACTGATCGTCCTCTGTACGGTGGGCAGCGTGATTTCCGTCGTCGGCTGGATCAAACGGAGCCGCAACGCCAGTCCAAGATCCTCATCCGGCGCGGCACCCGAACCCGCCCGTTAGATCGTGAGCGTGACTTTGCTCAAGGTCCGAGGCCGGTCGGGATTTAGACCTTTCTGCGCCGCCAGGCAGGCCGCGAAAAGTTGCGCCGGGACCACATACGGAATCGGCGTCAGGATCTCTTTCATCTTGCCGGGAAGCCGGATGATCTTGGTGGCCCGCGAGTCCACTTCGCGATTGGCGCCGTCGGTCAGCGCTACGATCTCGGCCTCCAGTCCCTTCAGCCGGTCCAGGGTCTCGCTGATCGAGGGCCACGTGACTCCGGCAGGGGCGAAGGCGAACACCGGGAAGTTCGGTTCCACCAGCGCGATTGGGCCGTGCATGAAATCGGCCGACGAAAACCGCTCCGCCACCACGTAACAGGTCTCCATCATCTTCAAGGAGAACTCGAAGGCGTTCGCGTAGTTGAGGCCGCGACCCACCACCACGGCGAAGCGCATGAAGCGGTACCGTTCGCTCAAGCTGTCGATCTCCGTCTCCAGTTTCAGCGCGCCTTCCACCGCCGCGGGAATGCGCTCCAGGTCCGCGATTTTGATGGCGCCTCCCAAGGCATAGGTGAGCAGATACATCGCCAGCATCTGGCCCGTGTAGGTCTTGGTGGCGGCGACGCTCTTTTCTTTGCCCGCGCGCAGGAGAATGACGTGCTCGGCAAGCCGCGCCAGCGCGCTGCCGCTTTCGTTGGTGATACCCAGAGTCAATGCGCCCTGCTGCCGCGCCTGCTCCAGCACCATATTGGTATCGGTGGATTCGCCCGATTGCGATAGCGCGACTACCAGCGTGTCCCGATAGTCCAAGGGTGCGCCGTAGAGTGTGGCTACCGAAGGCGCCGCCAGGGAGACTGGAATGCCGGTGGTGATCTCCAGCAGGTAGCGGCCAAATAACGCCGCATTGTCGGACGTGCCGCGCGCCACCAGCACAATCAAGCGCGGCCGTTTCTTTTCGAGCAGCTTGCGCAATCGCTCCACGCCCCGCAGTTCGGCGGATAACATGCGCGCCAGGGTCGCCGGCTGCTGCCGGATCTCTTCAATCATCTGAGACATTCAGTCCAACGATAACATCTGGCGCCGTTCCCTTAGGGCCTTACTGCAACGGCGTTCGCGGCCGCGTCTCCGTGCCGATATGATACGTGCCGGTCACCATCTGACTTACCGGCAATTGTACCAGCCGTGGACGCATCAGAATCAGCACCTGATTCTTACTCTGATCGTGCTCCCGTTTATTTGTCGCGGTACTCAAATACGGAATGTGCGAGATGCCGGCCAAGCCGCCGATGGTGTGCGTATCGCTGCTTTCGAGCAGGCCCGTGATCACCGCCCACTCGCCAATCTTCAGACGCACCACGGATTTCAACGCTCGATTGGCAATCACCGGCAACCCGTTCAACGATTGGCCGGTCAGCACCTTGAACTGCGCGTCCACATCCATCGTCGTCTCTTCCATGCTGTGGACCACCGGAATCAGTTTGATCGTCAGACCCAGATCCTCGAACGTGAACGACGGCGTGGGCGTGTACGGCGTCACTCCGTTGCTGCCGCTATTGATCGCCCCCACGCTGAATGTCACCTGCACGGTCTGCGAAACGCCCGCTGCGGTGATCGTCAGCGCCCCAATGTAGTTGGTCGCCGAAAGGCCGGAGGGATTTCCAAACAGAGTGAACGTCACCGGCGTGTTCGCCTCGATGGTGGAATCTACCGTGGAGACCGACAAGCCGGTCCCCTTCACACTCACCGCCAGCGCGCCCGCCGTGGCACTGATTACCGATACGCTCTGCTGCGCCGAACTGCCCTGGAGCGACGCGCTCAGCGTAATCGGATTGGGCGCCACCGTCAGTCCCGTCGCCGTTCCCCCGTTCACCGTCAGGGTCACCGTGATGTTGGCAGTCGAGCCGTCCGGCGCGATCAACTGAACGTAGCCCGGATACGTGCCGGTAGTCAGATTCGCCACATCGGCATCCGGACTGATCGTCAGCGCCGCCGGCAGCGCGCCGACTGTGCTGGTCGAGCCGTTCACCAAAAGCCAGTTGCTGGAACTCGACGCCGTCGCCGTATAGCTGGTGGCGCCACTGCTGCTGCTCACCGTCACCGTGGACGCCGCAGGCAGTGTGCCATCGGTGGTGAATGTCCACGGTATGGAACTCTGGCTCAGCAGCAGACTGCCGCTCGCAATCACCGTGAACGTCACCGAGATCTCCTGCGTGTCGTTGCCCACCGTCACGCTCAGCAAACCCTGGTAAGTCTGTGCCGCCAGTCCCGTGGGATTGCCCAACACCGTCACCGTTACGGGCGTTCCTGGATTCACCGTGGCGTCGCTCACGGAGACCGAAATCCCCGTGCCCACTACGCTCGCAAACAATGCGCCGCCGGTGCCGCTGCTGACCGTGACGCCTTGTTGCACCACCAGCCCCGACGTGCCCGAGGCCAAGGTGATCGTGGAAGGCGAGATCGTGACGTTTCGCGTCCCGCCATTCACCGTCAGGTTCACGGTGTAGTAAGCCACCGTTCCATCCGCGGCCGCGATCTGTACGTTGCCCAGGTAATTGCCGTTGCCGAGCGAATTCAGCACCGAACTGGGCGCGACGGTCAGCGTCGCCGGTAGCGTGCCCGCGGCCGTCAGTCCGCCATTCACCAGCAGCCAATTGCTGGAACTGGACGCCGCTGTCGAAAACCCGATCGCTCCCGCGCTGCTGCTTACCGTGATGGTGGCGGCTTGCGGCGCTGTCCCGTCCGTCGTGTAGATCCAACTGGTGGAGGCCTGACTGAGCTTCAGTCCGTTCGTGTTGGTGACGCCGGTGCTTGTCGAGCCCGTGGAGGTCGTGCCCGTGAAGCCCGTCCCGATGGTGTTCGTGGTCGACGAGCCTGACGTCGGTCCGAAATAACCGGCCTGCAGAATCGGGAACCGATCGCCTACGTGCAGCGTCGCCGGCGTCCCATTCACGCCGCGCAGTTGCGCGCTCAGCAGCACCTTGCCCGTGGTGTTCGACATCTGCGCCACGAACTGCGGCATCATGATTCCCAGGCCGATCGCGGTCTTGCCCCCGCCGAATTTCAGCAGCCCCACGATATTCTGCGGCAGACTCAGCGGATTGTTGAACCAGTTAGTCAGCGGCGTCAGCGTGAATTCGGTGGGAAACTGCATGCCATACGTCACCATGTCGTTCCGCGAAACTTCCATCACCTGCACGTCCACTTGTACCTGGGCCCGCGGATACAACAGGTCGTGGAACAAGGCCCGAGCCGGAATCACCTTCGAGATGCGGTCGCGGATCACCACCGTGTTGTTCTGCGTGTCGAAGCCGACTTTCTCCAGCGCCAGCGCCTGCTGCACCGCCGTGATCATCGAATTGAATTCGGTGGGCGAGGTGGCTTCCGGCAGCGGAATCGCAATCGCCACCGTGGGCTCCAGTTCCGTCCGCTTCTGCGGCGTGTCCTTGGCCACCAGAAACATGTTGCTGGACACCGGCACGATGAACGACGACGTCGCCGCCTCCATCGCGTGCATGGCGTCCCGGAACGTCACGTCCTCCAAATGAAAGCGAAAGGGACTCACAGGCTGATAGTCCGCGTCGAAGATCACCAGCAGTCCGTAAGCCTTGGCCATGTCTTCGAACAGCTTGCGCGAGTCGCCCTTCAGGTCGAAATCCCGATGGGGGTCGCTGGTAGGCTGAAGCTCGATGGGCGACTGCATGCGCTTGGACTCTTCGATGTCCTTGGGCGCGGCTTGCGGAATTTCGGTAGGGTGAAGCAGTTCGTCCAGTTCGGCACTTGGCAGGGAAGAGCCATCGGTGGGCGGGGCCACCTTGGCTTCCAGGGCGGCGCGGGTCTGCACTGCCTGCGCTCTCAGATAGTAGATGCGGGTCTTGGGATCCTTCGCCGCGGCTTCCGAATACATCAGGTAGGCCTCGGTCATCTTGCCCGCTTTTTCCGCCGTCCGCCCGCGCTCGTAGAGTTGACGGGCCGACGGCTCGTCAGCGAGCAGCAGCACGGTCAATACCAGGCACAAGAGTGGCGCAAGTGTCCGCACAAAAGTTAGACGAACGGCTGGGTTCAACCGTGCAAGCGACTTATTGTGAGAATCTTAGGAAATGAAGGTTTGGATGTACCTCACCCGGCACCCGGGTGTCCTGGTGGCGCCCGCCGTCGTCTTTGCAATCACCCTGGCGATCGCCTGGCTGGTGCGCCGCATCCTCTTTGGCAGCCTCCGCGCCTGGAACAAGCGCACGCACAGCCGCGGTGGCATCATTATGGCCGAAGCCCTGCGCGGCCCCACCATCATCTGGATGTTCATTCTAGCCGCTCACCTGGCCATCCAATCCTCGGAACTTCCTGCGGCCGTAGTCGACGTCTGGGGCCCGAACCTCTCCATGGCGCTCTGGGCCATTTCTCTCACCTTCATGTTCATGCGCGTGGCCGGCGACCTCGTGCGCCACTACGGCTCCCAAATCCCCGGCGCGCTGCCCGTCACTACGCTCACCCAGACGCTGGCGCAACTGGCCGTCCTGATTCTCGGTATCGTGCTGACTTTGGGCGCCTTCGGCCTCAAAGTCACCCCCATCCTGACGGCTCTCGGCGTGGGCGGCCTGGCGGTGGCTCTGGCCCTGCAGGATACGCTGTCGAATCTCTTTTCCGGCTTCTATATTGCGGTCGCCGGTCAGATCCGCGTGGGCGACTATATCAAGTTGAATAGCGGGGAAGAGGGCTACGTCACGGACATCACCTGGCGAAGCACCGCCATCCGCGCCCTTGCCAACAATATGGTCATCATTCCCAACTCCAAGCTGAGTCAGGCGATCGTCACCAACTATTATCTGCCCGAGAAGCGCATGTCGACTTCGCTGCAGGTCGGCGTGGCCTATGGCAGCGACTTGGACCGGATCGAGGCAATTCTCCTCGATATCGCTACTCGCGGCGCGCAGGAAATCCCTGGAATGGTGGCCGAACCGGCTCCGTCGGTCACCTTTGACCCCGGTTTTGGCGACTCCTCCCTGGGCTTCACGCTCGGCTTTCAGGTGGCGGAGTTTGCCAATCAGTTCGGTGTACGCCACCAGTTGCGCAAACGCATCTACCAGCGTTTTCAGCAGGAAGGCATCGATATGCCGTTCCCCACCCGGACGGTGTATTTGCACGAGGCCCCTGATGAGACTGGCGTGAAACCTCAGGTCCGGCAGGCGCATCCATAGGAGTACAGCCGGAACCGAGATTCAGAGGCTTTGAAGATTGGCTTCCGGCCCGTAGATCTTTTTTAGAGTTGTACTTGCCAAGCATGGTCTGGTTTGTTACTCTAATGAAGTCAGCCGATAGCGAGACCGAAGCTGAGACCGCAATCGCTGAAAAATTTTCTTGGCGAACATAAGCTCCACTGATTTAAACCAGTCGTGAGTGGAAACGCGCCGAAACAAGTTTCGAGGCCTGCAGTAATTTTGGGTATTACGATGCCTGGGATTGCTTGCGCAGATCATTGACAATCTGGTTGGATGCAGTAGAGAAGAATTCGTCAGTCTCTGAGTAAAACTGAAGCGAAGATACAACTCAATGAGATTGGCATTGGATGAAAGTCCGATGTCTAACAAATCAAATGAGAGT
>DASZMZ010000293.1:0-20315 GCA_035551455.1 Candidatus Sulfopaludibacter sp. | reverse complement strand
TCCACCTGTGCTTCCTGGCCCAACCCGTACGACTGCGGCACGAATACCTCGCGACCGCTCAGCCCCAACTCACGTTTACGGATCGCCACGTAACGCCGTACCGTCGGCTCGCCGATCGGATGCTCGGCGTATTCTTCGCGGAGTCTGGTGAAGATCCGGTGCGCCGTGTGTCTCTGCTTCCGTGGCGCATCCCGGTCTTCTTCCAGAATCCGGTTGATGATCTCCTTCAAGGGTCCAAGCCGGGGCTGGTCCTTGTCGACGCGTTTCCGATCGGGAGGTATCGCACTCGCGACCGCCTGCCGCACCATTCGGCGATGCACACCGTACTTCTTCGCCAATCCTTTGATCGTCTCTCCGGCCGCGTGCCCGCGCCGGATCTCTTCGAATAGTTCCACTTTCAGCCTCCTGTCCATCCCGGAATGGTTTCATTCCTGAGGGCCAGGGGTGGGCCAAATTAGACGATCAAAGTGGGCCAAATTAGACGAGCGAACTCACCTGACGATCGGCAACACGATTCCGGCGTTTCCGAATGTCTATCATTACAACTACAATGCGTCGGGCCGGGTGACGAAACAGAAGCTGCACCTGGCGAGCCCGCAGTGGGACTTCACGGCGTCGTACGCGTGGGATAATCAGGGCAGGATGACACAGACGTACCCTGGGTCGGATAACTTCAACTACACCTGCGGTTCGATGACGTGAGTGGGGTTAGTTGGAGTCTCTCGCAGTAGGGCACCAGAGTGGAATATGGCAACAGAACACCTTCTATTAATACTTATAACAATGACGCCGATCACGTTGCCCGGGCAGCAAGCTCGGGATATCGATTTGGCGCACCAACTTGCTAGTGAGACCACTCAGAAGGCCGCAGCCGATGCCTTAGCGGCGTCGGGTCAAGAGAAGGTCCCACTTCTGCTGGAATGGATCAAAACGCCGCCATTTCCTCTAGACGATGTTCAATTAACGACATTCGATGCGGGGCTTGCTGACGCGTTCGGCGCTTTGAAAGTGAAGGAGGCCATCCCCTTCCTTACACGGAATATTACGATCCGACGCTCCCCGTTTACGCTACCACCGTGGAAGACGGCGGAAACGGTGATGGAACGACTGCCAGCGGTAGCGGCCCTTATTAGGATTGGTGCGGACGCGCTCAAGGCCCTGATCGATGCGCCCTACAGTCCAATGGATATGGATCAACGCCTGGCTAGGATTTTCGTGGTATCCAGGATAGCAGCGACCGTGTCGGATAAGACTCAGGCAATTCAATATCTCCGCCATGCCCAAGCCGAAGCTCGCCTGCAGAACTATTGGGCAGACGAGGCGCTTCAGTTCGTCGGAGACCGATGATCTATGAACTGATTCGTCGGAAGGGGTTCAAGCTTAGCTAGCTCTTGCTGATCCGGTTGTTTCAGCAGACCCCCCACAGCTTGGGGGTAGGTCGCGAAAGATCAGCGGCACCGCGGATCTCGTTGTAAGCCGTAGGGTTGTGCCCGGTTCCAAAGCCGAGCAGGGTCTGGAACGCGGCCATGGGTAGCCTCCGGTGACTTACGCGTGATGCGATCAACCGGCTGGCAAGCGCGACGGCGTCGAACTCGTTATGGGCGCAGCAGTATACGTACGACGGATTTGGGAATCTGACTGGAACGAATGGGTCGGCGGTGTGGAGTTTCGATCCGGCCGCGAATCGCGCGGGGGCGACGGATGGGAATGGGAATTCGAACCCTGGCAGAACGTATCCTCAATACTGGGACATCGAGAATCGTATCACCGGCAGCATGGGACTGGGCTACGGGTACGATCCTTGGGGGAAGCGGGTCTTTCAGGTTGCAACGGGCTACGGCTCGGACACAGGAAACAATGTCTATCAGACGACAGTATACTTTTACGGGGTGGCAGGGCAGAAGTTGCAGACTTTCCACTCCGCTTTGGATGGCGGCGGGAGCTACGGGAGATTATTAGGCACGATGCTTTATGAGTTGATCCACCTTTCCGGTTTTGGGGGACCTACTGGTCCCGGACAGGACACAGGGCTTCAGGCTGCTCTCGGGCTCAAAGTGAATAAGAATAGTACGGATAACATTAGCAAGAAGCTCGCAAAAGACTGCTTCAAGGGGGTCAAGTGACCTACGCAAGCTGCAGTTGCTTTTCGAGGGGTGCTTGGCTACCGATCCTCCTTGTGTCATGCGTGACAGACCTTTGCACGCCAAGGCTGGTAGCCAAAGACCATGTAACGGTTAAGATCGTGGCGGTTGACTCGTTCGGCGTACGCCTCGGAAGAATCCGGGTGATGCTATTCAGGAATAATGCCGGCACCGATTTTAAGAGCCACTTTACTGGCGCAAGTGGGGAAAATATTCCATTGGGCGACTACTTGGCCAGAATTGAAACCGAGTCCGGTGGCCCAATCGCGCAATATGTCTCAATTCGGCAAGAAGATTGTCTTCTTATTCTCGCGAGGAATCCGCTGACCATTGAGTACCGGCCGGGCCACGCTCCAGTTTTGACTGGAAGGCTCGCATCGCCCTCCGAACAAGAGGACGGGTTAGCCTGGGCCAAACTGTGTGGTGTATACCTGGATGGTTGCGCGACCAGTCCGGTTCGCTCGGATGGCAGTTTCGCTTTCGTGAACATTATTCCGGGAAGCTACACAATCTCGATACTCGGCATGCGTCGGCTGAACATAACCGAATTGGTAGACATCCACGACGCAGGCTCCGACCTTCTTATCCATGGTGACCGTTCCGGACGCGATCGGATCGAAGTGCAAACCAGGAAGCGGTAAGGGGCGTTCAAGAGACCGTCCGGGGAAACCAGCAAACCCCGAGCTAAGACCTTAAAACCCGGCCCCCGCCTCCTCACGGCAGAAGCTGATAGCTGACAAACGCCAACCTGCGGCCGTCCGGCGACCAGGAGGGGACGTTCATGGTGCCTTGTCCGCCGAATAACTTCGTGAGTACGGTAATCTTCTTGTTTGCCAGCGTCATGATGCGGAGCATCACGTCCTTATTCGCAGGGTGGCCGCTCACGTCCTTTTCATACGTGACGAAGACGATGCGCGTGCCGTCCGGCGACACGTGCGCGAACCAGTTGTTGTAACCGTCGTCCGCCGTCACCTGTTCCTGGTCGCTGCCGTCCGGCTTCATCCGCCAGATCTGCATGAGGCCGGTGCGCACGGAATTGAAGTAAATGTACTTTCCATCCGGCGAATATTCCGGACCGTCATCCAACCCCTCCGCCGTCGTGAGCCGCGTCTCTTCACCGCCGGCCGCCGGAATCGTATACACGTCGAAGTTGCCGTTGCGCTCGCCGCAGAAGGCCAGAGTCTTCCCGTCCGGCGACCAGCCGTGAAAATACGACGGGGACTTCTGCGTCACCTTGCGCGGCGTCCCGCCCCCGATCGGCAGCACGTAGACCTGCGATTGGCGCGTGTCCTGCGAGGAATCGCTGATCGCGATCATCGTCCCATCCGGCGAGAGCGTATGGTCGTTGTTGATGCGGTTGGCGAACCCCGATTCGATCGTCTCGACCTTTCCGCCGTCCACCGGAATCTTCTTCAGGTGTCCGTCGCCATTGAAGATCAGCAGGTTGTCTTTGGTCCAGTTGGGCGCTTCGAAGCGGCCCGGCGCCACATAGACCACGCGGCGATCCGTCGAGGACACGGTGATGGTCTCGAGCGTGCTGAAAAGCTTGGGCTGTCCGGTAACGGGCGGCACCGGCGCGATCTCCACATTGCGGAACACCGCCGTTTCGATCGCGTCCTTATTGTGCGCACTCACGCCGATCCCGATGTAGAAGGGCTCCCGCAGCGCCACTTTCATGGATCCGCCGGCGGGATGCAAGTCCTCGCCCTCACCAGCGATCGACATGAAGAAGTATTGGCCCATTTTGGTGATCCGCACGCGCTTCACGGCCGTCTGGCTGCCCTGCACCTCATGGGTCGCGGCGCCCGATTCCTCGCGCGCCTGGAGCGATGTGAGGCCGCTGGCATGCACCGCCGCGTCGGCATAGGCTGCGCCGGCGTCCAGGCTCTGCCGGATCATCAGCACGCCTTTTTTGTGCGGATCGCCCGTCGTCGTGGGAAAGGAAATCTCGGCGGTCAGCGAGACGTCGCCCGAGACCTTCTTCCAAACATAGTGCAGCGCATCGGCCGTCCCCCAGATGTTTTCACCGCTGGCCGTGATCTTGTAGGCCTTGCTCCCGGCGTCGAATTCGACCGCTCCGGGATGCAGCACCGTACCCACATCTCCTTGTCCTTCGAAAATGCCGGGCTGCGCCATCGCCAAAGGCGCGGCCAGCACCACCGCCGCTATCACGCAATTGAATCGCATTCCACTACTCCTTTCGACGCCCTACTTCACACCGCCGTGCAGGGCCAACTTCGCGAACTCGCCCGAAGGCGTCAACTGATAATTCCAATCGCCGATCAGACTAGGCCCCCACTCCGGATCGAAACACCAGACCATCCAACTGATGCCCCTGCTCTCCAAATACTTGATGATCGAGGGGCCGTACGGCGTGTTGTCGAAGCCGCCGAACTCAGTGGCCACCACCGGATATTTCCCCGACGCGAAGCCGAAATCTTCGTCCCATTTCGGTTCCCAGGGCTGCGGCCGCTTGAAGGAATAAGGATGCGTCACGTACCCGATCCCCTCGGCGTTGATCGGCGCGAGGCGCAGCGGCGTGAGGTCGTAGGCCCAATCGAAACCCGCCACCAGCGGAATCACCTGCGGATTGAATGCCCGGATGATGGCGATCTGATCTTCCTGCATCTTCTTCCAATCCGCCCAATTCAACGGCCCCAGTTGATTGCTGTAAGTGGTGGGCTCATTGAACAGTTCGAAAAAGGCCACCGTATTGTGCGCCGGAAAATGGCGCGCCATAGTCCGCCAGAAGTTGTACGTCTCCTGCTGCGAGGTGTCGTACATCGGATCCTGGAACAACCCCGTGGTCAGATTCCCGATGGAATGCCAGTCGATATCGACGTACATATCGAGGTCCGTGCACCACTCCACCGCCTGATCGAGCAGCGTCAAATATTCGACCGGCGTGCGCTCGCGCCAGCCCACCGGAGGCACGGGAATGCGCACGATCTTCGCGCCCATCTCCTTCACCTTCACGAACAGCTCCCGGCTCCAATGGCCCTGCATCTGCAATTTGTCGGGATCGGAAATCGAGAGTCCACGGAACAGCACCGTGTTCCCCTCCGGGTCTACAAACTTGTTGGCCTTGACGGAAATCAGCGGCAGCTTTTTCGCGTTCACCGAGTTTCCCCGACCGCCCGGCGGCCGCTCCGCCCACCATCTATGAGTCCGCTCCGGCGAAGTCTGCGCCGGCGGCGCGGCCTGTCCCCATGCGGACCCGGCCACAACCAGCAATGCTATCGCGTGCGCGAAGCACCTCAAGCCATTACCTCCATACACGCGCTCGACTATATCACGCCTCTCCGGCCGACCTTACATCTTCCAATCTTCCCCGAAGAATCCCGCCGTGACGATCTTTCCGGGATACCGGTCGTCGGGCGGAGTGCTCGTATCCACCACCGCATAATCGGGCAGCTTGGGAATCTGCCGCGCGTTATTCAGATAGTCGAATTCGCGGAAGGTGAAGCCGCTGTTCACCACCACGTACTTCTTGGGATTCAGCGGATTCGGATAAATCAGAATCGGCGCATGGGTGGCCGCCGGGTACTTCTGCGTCCCCACCACCAGGCCGTCGGCCGTCCACTTCACCGGCAGCCGGCCGGCAATCTGGCGCAGCACGCTGTTGCTGCCGGGGTCGCCCCACAGCACCAGATTGCTGGACGCGATATCGGCCGCACTCACCTCGCTGTCGCGCTTCACCTGCGCCTCGCCGCGGAACTGCCGCCGCCACTCCGTGATGGCGTGCTTCTGTTCGGACGCCACCCAGCCGGCCACGCCCGGAGCCATCGGCGTTCCCGTGGGTGTCACGAAGACGAAGCTATCCATAAACGCGTCGTCCACCGGACCTTGCAAGCCGTGGCGCTTCCGCAGTCCGTCCGCGCTCCCCTCCGCCACCGCCCATAGGCCGCCCGACTTGCGAAAATGGACCGTCCACGAGCGATCCGATTGTGGACCCGGCGCCGTCACCGCCTTACCGTCGATGGTCACTACGGGCTGGCGCGCGGCGTCCAGCGGACAACCGCCCGGTCCCATATCCAGCGTGAAGGCCGTGACGTTGGCCGAATCCACACGCACGCTGCTGTCGCCGGTGATCTCCGCGTCCAACCGCGCCCGCTCCCAGTGCTTGCCCAGACCGTCCACGGTCAGCCACTTCATGGTGTTGTAGGCCAGGGTCCAGGTGGTGAAGCGGATCTTGCGCGGGTATGGATCGCGCCCCTTCCCGGCAATGGCGTCCAGCCGCCGCTCAATTTCGATCTTCGAATCGGGATGGTAGCGATGCGGCGTCTGCGGACCAATCACGCGGAACAGCCGCAGGCCTTCCTCCGCCAGGGAGCGCTCCATCGCGTCGGCCGCCTGCTTCTGCGGATCGATCTCGCCGTTGTACGCCACGGTCGCGGTGTTGAACAGGTTCACCGCGTAATCGGTGGCATCGTACATGTGGAAGAGCTTCTGCTCCCACTCGGGGGGCAGGGTTTTCAGATGCAGGAACTCCACCGTTTCACTGAAGCCGGCGCCCGGAGCCACCGCCGCCCACAGGCCCGCGAAGTGCGTGCCGAAATGCCACGCCGACGCGCCGCCCATGCTGAAGCCGCGCATCATCATGCGATTCTCGTCGATGGGATACTGGCGCTTCACCGCGTCCAGCGCCTCGAACAGGTCCACCTCGCCGGCCAGTTTGCTGGCATTGCAGAAGCGGCCGTAGAGATGCAGCACGATGGTGTCGCGAGGCGCGAACTCGCCCATATTGCGTTCGCGGTCGGCCAGAAAATTCACTTCGCTCAGCGTCTCACTCCGCCCGTGAAACCACGTGTCCAAGCGCCAGCGATGCGGCGCGTTCGGCGAGTAGGAAGGCGGCACCACCAGCCCGTATGACTGCACGCTGCGGTCGATTTTGGAAATGTACCCGCGGACCACCAGGCCCGTTGCCGTGGTCCACGGCGCTTGTCCCTGCGAGAGCAGGCGGGCCCGCTCCTCACCCTCGCTCAGCAGTTTCTTCGCGGCGTTGATCTCGCCGGGCTTGAAGAATTCGCCGTACTGGAGCGCGTACCGCACCGCCTCGCGATATATCTGCACATCGGGCAAGAGCGGATTGGCATGCAGAGAATCGATGGCCGTCTGTAGCCGCGCGAGTCCCGCCTGCAACTCGGCCTTGTCCGCCGCCGGCACCTCGATTCCCGGCGGAGGCACAGGCTTGGCCTGCTGCCCCAGCGCCATCCCCACGCAGAAAAGAAGAACCGCGGACAGTTTCATAATTGCTACCAGTATATAGGCGCGGTTCTGCGATGATGGGCCTGTGGGCCGTATCGCACCGATCGCCGCGCTAGCGCTTCTTACGTGCTGCCGCGGCCCCGTCGCGCCGCTGCCGGTGGATCCCGCGATGGCGTCCTACGTTCCGCCGGGCGCCGTCGTCCTGGCGGGCATCGACCTGGCCGGACTGCGCGCCTCGCCCCTGTACGCGAAGCTGCCGCCCGCGATCCTCGGGCTGACGCAGCCCTTTCAGAATGCGCCGTCGATGCTGCTCGCGTCCAATGGCAAGGACTTGTTGCTGGTGGCCGGCGGCAAGCTGACCGGGCCACCCGACTTCGTGCAGGCTGCCGAGGCGCAGCATCGCAGCGGCGTCACGGGCGTGCCGGATCTGCTGAATCACGCGCAGTCGATTGCCGCGGGCCAACACATCTGGCTCGTCGTGCGCGGCGGCACGGTGCTGCCCCTCACGGGCAACGCCGCCAATGTGAACCGCCTGCTCCGCGACATGGAGTTCGCCGCGCTCACCCTGCGCGCCGATTCCGCCATCGACGTGGCCCTCACCGCCAGAGGCCGCACGCCCGAAGCTGCCCGGCATTTTGAGAACACACTGCGCGCCACCCTCACGATGGCCGCCGCCGGCGAAACCCGCCTCGCGCCCACACTCCGCAGCATCCAACTCCAGCGGGAAGATCGTACGGTCCAAGCCAAAGTTTCCCTCACGCCCGACGCCGCCCAGCGCCTTCTGACCTGGTGAGGAACAGACCTTCCCCTGTCACTCCAGCGTTTTATGGAAGCGCGCGGCGCTCAAAGAAAGCACCGCCACACCGTAAATCAGCAGGGCCGCCATCTGCGGCCAGAGCACCGAAATCCCCACACCCTTCAAAAAGATCCCGCGCACAATTTCCATGAAGTAGCGCAGCGGATTCAGATACGTCAGATACTGCACCGCCACCGGCATATTCCGAATGGGAAACGCGAAGCCGCTCAACATGAAGGCCGGAGTGGAGAAGAAGAAGTTCGCCATCATGGCCTGCTGCTGCGTGTGCGAAACCGTCGAGAGGAATAGCCCCGCGCCCAGCGACGTCATTAGGAACAACACCGCGCAAAGCAGCAGCAGCAGAGGATTGCCCTTCATCGGAACGTGGAATACCAACAGCGCCACGCCCGTGATGAGCACCACATCCAGCAGGCCCACCACGGCGAACGGCAGCGTCTTCCCGAGCATCAACTCGAGCGGCCGGATGGGCGTCACCATCAACTGCTCCATGGTGCCGATTTCCTTTTCCCGGACGATCGCCAGCGCCGTCAGCATCAGCGTGACCATCATGATGATGTTCGCCACCACGCCCGGCACGAAGTAGTTGCGGCTGTGCAGATCCGGATTGAACCAGACCCGCGTGCGCGCCGCCACCGAGGGGAACGTCACATTGACGGCCGACACCGGACTGCGCGTCAGAATCCGCACGTTCTGCTGGCCCGTCGTGACCGCCGCCGAAAAATCCGCGATCACCTGGCCCGCATAGTTGCCCACGATGGAAGCCGTATTCGAGTTCGTCCCGTCGATCAGAATCTGGACCTCCGTGGTGCGGCCGCGCATCACATCGCGCTCGAAGTTGGGACGCACGCGAATCACCGCCTGCGCCTCTCCGCGATCCAGCACCCGCTGGACGTCCTCTTCACTCTGCGGCGTGGCCACTACGTCGAAACGTCCCGAACCTTCGAACCGCTGGCGCAAGTCGCGACTCAGCGGCGTACGATCCATGTCCATCCATGCGATGCGCGAGTGGTCCACATCCATGTTCACCGCGAAGCCGAAGACCAGCAACTGGATCACCGGAGGCAGAAACAGCAGCACCCGCATGCGCGGATCGCGCAGCGCCTGGATGAACTCTTTCCGCAACATGACTCGAATTCGTTCCCACATAAGTTCACGCCAGCTTCTGATTCACCTTGCGCGTCGCCAGCAAAAATACAATCGTGGCGTACAGCGTCAGCAATCCCAACTCAGCCCACAAAACTTCCAGCCCCACGCCCTTCAGAAAGATCCCCTTCATCAGCGTCACCACGTAGCGCGCCGGAATGATATACGTCACCACCTGGATCACCGTCGGCATGGTCTGAATTTCATAGACAAATCCCGATAGCAGAAACGCCGGCAGGAACGAGCTCAACAGACCCATCTGATAGGCCTGCAACTGCGTCTTGGCCGCGGCTGAAACGAACACGCCCCAGAACAACACGCCCACCAGAAACACGCACAGCGAGAGGGCCATCAGCAGAAAATTGCCGCGCAGCGGCACGCCGAAAACCAGGATCCCCACCAGCACCGCCATGGCCGCGTCCGCCACGCCCACAACGAAGTACGCCAGCATCTTGCCCAGCACCATCTCGGCGGGACGCAGCGGCGTGGAAAGCAGTTGCTCCATGGTGCCCATCTCCCACTCGCGTGCGATGGTCAGGCTGGTGAGCAGCGCCGCGATAATCTGCAGGATCACCGCGATCAGGCCCGGCACCACGTAGTTCTTGGATTCGAGCGAACTGTTGTACCAGACCCGCAGGCGCGCATCCACCGGCGGCCCGCCCCGCTCGCCGCCGCGCCGGTTCTGCATGCCCATCCGCAATTGCAGTGAGTAGTTGCGCACCAGCGATTCGGCGTACCCCATCACAATGCTGGCCGTGTTGGAATCGCTGCCGTCCAGCAGCAGTTGCACCGGCGCCTCGCGCCCCGCCGCGGCATTCTCCGAATACTGGCGCGGAATCACGACGCCCAGTAGGATTTTATTCGAATCGATGCCGCGCTGAATCGGCCCATAGCCATCCACCACGCCGCGGATATCGAAGAATCGCGAGCCCTGGAATTGCTTCACCAGTTCGCGGCTGGCCGTCGTGCCATCCTGGTCGTACACCAGCGTCGGGACGCGGTCCACGTCCAGACTCAGCGCGTAGCCGTAGAGCAGCAGCATCATCACCGGCACCGCCAGCGCCATTCCCAAGCTGCGCGAATCGCGCGTGATGTGGTGCAGTTCCTTGATCAGGACCGCGCGCAGTCTGCGATAGCTCATGCCGCCTTCCGTTCTTCGGCTTCAATCATGGCCACGAACACATCCTCCATGGAAGGCTCGATCCGCTCCAGCCGCTGCACGGCAATGCCCGCCGCATCCAGCGCCTTGCGAATCCGCGCCTGCCCGGTCTCCAGGTCGGTGACCGTGACGTGCAGACCGCCGCCGAACACCGCGACATCGCTCACGCCCTCCAGCCCTTCCAAAGCGTTCATGGTCGCCAGCGGATCGCCCGAATCCAGTTGCAGCAGGGTATGCGACCGCAGCCCCTGCTTGAGTTCGGCGGGCGGACCGAGCGCAATCACCTTGCCGCGATACATCAGCGCCAACCGGTGGCAGTATTCGGCCTCGTCCATATAATGCGTGCTGACGAAAATGGCGTGACCCGTTTCGGCCAAGTCGTGGATGAGGCCCCAGAAAGCGCCGCGCGCGATCGGGTCCACCCCGCTGGTCGGCTCGTCCAGGAACAGCACCGGCGGATCGTGCAAAATCGCGCAGCCCAGCGCCAGACGCTGCTTCCAGCCGCCGGAGAGCGTCCGCGTCAGCGCCGTGCGCCGCTCCGTCAGACCAGCCATGCGCACCACGTAATCCTTGCGTTCGGCCCGCCGATCCTGCGGCACGCCGTAGATGCCGCTGAAAAAATCGATATTCTCCTCGACGGTCAGATCATCGTACAGCGAGAATTTCTGCGACATGTAGCCGATGCTGCGGCGGATCTCCTCGGGCTGCGTCGCCACATCGAAGCCGTTGACGCTGGCCGTCCCGGACGTTGGAATCAAGAGGCCGCAGAGCATACGGATGGCTGTCGATTTGCCCGCGCCGTTCGGCCCGAGAAAACCGAAGATTTCGCCCTTCGCCACTTTGAGCGACACGTGATCCACCGCCACGAAAGAGCCGAAGGTCTTCACCAGATCGTTCATCTCTACCGCCCAGCCGTTGCCGTTCATGCCGCCCGCTCCACTTCGTGAATCGTCTTCACAAACGCCGCTTCCAGCGTCGCGGTGTTGGTGTCGCGCTTCATCACTTCGGGCGTGGCGCAGCGAATGAGCTTGCCTCGATGCATCAGCCCCACGCGATTGCAGCGCTCCGCCTCATCCAGATACGCGGTAGTCATGAAGATCGTGATTCCGTCCTTCAGCAGTTGGTAGAGGATGGCCCAGAAGTCGCGCCGCGAGACCGGATCCACGCCGTTGGTCGGCTCGTCGAGGAACAGGATTTGCGGGCGATGGAGCAGCGTGCACATCAACGCCAGCTTCTGTTTCATGCCGCCGGAGAGCCGTCCCGCCTGCCGGTCGCGAAACGGATCCATGCGCGTCATGCGCAGCAGTTCCACCGTGAGCCGCTCGCGCTCCGCACCCGTGATGTCGAACAGGTCGGCGTAGAAATCCATGTTCTCCTGCACCGTGAGATCCACGTACAGGCCGAACCGCTGCGCCATGTAGCCAATCTGATCCTTCACCGCCTGCGACTCGCGCGCCACATCGTGACCCGCCACGCGCGCGCTGCCCTCGCTCGGGTCCATGAGGCCGCAAAGCATGCGCAGCGTGGTGGTCTTCCCCGCCCCGTCCGGCCCCACCAACCCGAAAATCTCCCCCTTCGCCACGGAAAGATTCAGGCCGTCGACAGCGGTCAGAGATCCAAACCGCCTGGTCAGGCCGCGCGTTTCAATAATAGGTTCCATGGCTAGCGATTTCTCACTGCAACACGATCTCGCCATCGGCGGGCATGTTGGATTTCAATTCCCGGCTGGAGTTGTCCAGTTCGATCTTCACCCGGTATACCAGCTTCACCCGCTCCTGCTGCGTCTGAATCTGCTTCGGTGTGAACTCCGCCTCCGACGCGATGAAGGTGACCTTGCCGTTGTACGTCTTGCCCGGATAGGAGTCCGTGGTCACGTGGACCACCGAGCCCAGTTTCACCTTTCCCAGATCCGTCTCATTGATGTAGCCGCGCAGCCAGGGATGCTCGATGTCGCCCACCGTCACCACCGTGGTTCCGGGCGCCAGCACCTCACCCACATCGGCAGATTTCACCAGCACCACCCCATCCACCGGCGAGACGGCCACCGTATCCGCCAACTGCGAATCGATCAACGCCAGCGTGGCTTTGGACCGTTCGATCTCGGCCCGGCGCGTGGTGATTTCCTGCTCGCGCCGCTTCATCTCCAGCGTATTGGCCTCGGCGCCCTTCAGCGCCCCGCGCGCCCGCTCCACCTGACCCGACGCCGCGTTCACCTGCTCTACGCGAGGTCCGGCCAACACCAGCGCCTGCCGCTCCTTGGCCGAATTCACCGCCGCGGTCGCGGTCTCCCACCGGCTCCGAAACTGATCGTATTGCGCCGTCGAAATGTCATCGTCCTTGTACAGTTTCTGCGCACGGTCCCAGTCCCGCTGCGCTCTCTGCAATTCGGCCTGTGCCGAATCCACGGCCGCCTGCGCATCCAGCTTCTCCTGAGGACGCGCGCCGTTCTTCAACTCGGCCAGCCTCGCCTGATTGGATGCGAGGTCGGCATTGCGCGTCTCGATATCGGCCGACAGCGTGGCCTTCTGCCACTCGACCGACGTCTGCGCCTGGGCCAGTTGCGATTCGGCCGATTGAATGGCCGCCACCTGCGCCGCCCGCTGCGCCATCAGTTGATCGCGATCCAGCCGCGCAATCTCCTGACCCTTCTTCACGGCGTCGCCTTCGTCCACCGTGCGCTCGATGAGCCGTCCGGCCGTCTTGAACGCGATGTTTACCTCGGTCAGTTCGATGTTCCCCGACACCACAATCCGGTTTTCCGGCTGACGGTTCCTGCCGCGATACGCGAACACGGCCGCCGCCCCTGCCACCAGAATCACAATCACCAAAATTCTCTTCTTCATTGCACCGTGCTCCTCACTTTGCCCAGGGACTGCGCCAAGTCGATCTTGGCCACGTTGAAGCCGTAGAGCGCCGCCGTCTGGTTGTCCAGCGCGCGCTCCAACCGCGTCTGCGCGTCGGTCACTTCCACGCTGATGGCCACGCCCGCGTCGTACCGGCGGCGCGCCTGCGCCAGTTCGTTCTGCGCCAGCTCCAGGCCGTCTTTCGCCACCTTCACTTCGGCATCCGCCGATTGCAAGGCATCCAGCGCCAGCCGCACATCCAACTCAATCTGCTCTTTCAAATCGTTGGACCGCACGCGCTCGGCTCGATATTGCGATGCCGATTCTTCGCGCCGCGCATCGCGCTTTCCGCCATCGAACAACGGCACGCGCAGCGAAATTCCGTACGTCCGCGTGGGCAGCGCCGCGTCCGGCCCGGTGCCGATGGAGCCGTAATCGCCGAACGCCGTCAGCGAAGGCACGCGCTCCAGCTTGGTGGCGCTGGCCGATAGCCGCGCCGTGGCTTCGCGCTCTCGCTGCGCCTGGTAATCGGGCCGCGCCGCCAGTGCCTGCGTTTTCGCCTGCTCCAGCGTCACCGCGTCCACCGGGACGTAGCCCAGCTTATCCGTCAACTCGACTTCGGTTTCGAGGCTCGCACCCATCGCCCGCAGCAGCCGCAGGTGGGCGCTCCGACGCGCATTCTGCGCCGTCAGCAAGTGCTGCTGGTCGTTCGCCAGTTGCACCTTGGCGCGGGTGATTTCAATTCCCGTGCCCGTGCCCGCCGTCTTCTGATTATTCGATTGCTGCAGCAGCGCCTGACTCAATTTCACATTGGCCTCCGCCGAATCCAGATCGGCATCGGCCTTGATCGCCGCCAGGTAAGCGCGCGCCACGCTCGCGGCGACCTGCTCATCGGCGTTCTCCACGTCCTTCCGCGCCGCCGCCAGACCGCTCTTCGATGCTTGAAACCGCCGGATGGAGCTGAAATCGAAGATACTCTGCGAGGCCGTCAGCCGCGCGTCGAACGTGGTAAAAGGACCCACGAACGTAGGAATCGAAATCGGGATGGAAGGCGGCAGGCTGAAGCGGATCCCCATCGCTGCCAGATTGGTGGTGCGGCTCTCATACGCCACCGAACTCTCGACATCGGGCAGCAGCGCCGCCCGGCTCTCCAGCGTGCGTGCCTGTGCCTGCTTTAAGGACTCGGCCGCCAGTTGAATATTCGCGTTGCCCTCGGGCGAAATCGCGATCTCCACGGCGCGCTTCAGACTCAGCGCCAGCGGCGCTCGTGGCGTTTGTCCGCCCGCCGCCCCGGCCAACACCGCCAGCAGCGGGATCATTGCTCGTCTCATTGCTTTGCTCCACTCTCCGTTGCCGGGGCTTCGAACCCGGCCGTCAGGAACGTGACCAGCCGGTCGATGCGGCCCTGAAAATCCCCGCGATCCGCGCCCATGCCGGTCACGTCGTTCCGCTGGCCGAACATCATGGTGTGAGACATGGCGCCGAACATGAAGTGTATCCGCCACCGGAATTCCTGGTCCGTCACCTGGGGCATCGCCCGCCGCAGCGCCATCGTGAACCGGTCCACCACAACATGAAAGTGCTTCTGCACCACCGCCACCAGCAGCCCTTCCGCCATCATCCGACCCATCAGTTTGACGAAGCCGGGATCCTGATCCGCCCGTTCGGCCATCGGCACCAGAAAGGCTTCCAGGAGCAGCCGGACCGGTACAGCCCGATTGCCAGCGGCCTTTTCCATTTGTTCCAGCCGCGCCAGCCTCTGCTCGTTCATCGGACCGGCCTTGCGGGCAATGATGGCGTCCAATAACTCTTCCTTCGAACCGAAGTGGTAATGGATAGCCGCCAGGTTCACGCCGGCTTCGGCTACGATGTGCCGCACCGAAGTGGCCGCGTACCCCTGCTCGCCAATCAACCGCTGCGCCATGTCCAGAATCTTGTCTTTAGTGTCGAACATTTCAAACGACTGTTTCAATTATACGACTGAATTTTGATTTTTCAAGTCCCTTTGAAACGCGGCACCTAAATTGCTCACCACTTGCAGGGAGTCTCGCAGTCGGAGGAGTTAAGCTCTATGATCAATAAAATTTCCGAGCTGTGGTGCCGGAAAATGCACACCAAAGCGATGTGGCCGATACACGGCCGGTACATTTGTCCACAATGTTTACGAACGCACGCTGTGGTCTGGGAAGACCCGGTGGTGCGGACCAACACAGTCCAACCCGCCGTGACACAGCCCGAAATGCAGCCTCGCACGGCGCCGCTCTACCAATAACGCTCCTGCTACGATGGTGCTCTGCGCCTCGGCATCCATCTCTACACATTCGGCTCTCTGGAGAAGGCCGCTCTGCGCGCCGCTGAGATTGGCGCGGAGACCTTCCAGATCTTCTCGTCCAGTCCGCGCATGTGGCGCGCCAGCATTCTGGATCAGGTGCAAGTGCGCCGTCTCCAGGATGTTCGCCAGAGCCACGCCATTCACCCGCTGGTGATCCATGTCAGCTACCTGATCAATCTGGCCTCGGTGGATCCGGAGATCCACGCCAAATCCGTGGCGGCATTCCGCGGCGAATTGGAGCGGGCCGAAGCCATCGGCGCGGAATACGTGGTGATCCATCCGGGCAGCTATCGCGGAGCCACGCCCGACCAGGGAATCTGCAACTTCGTGGACGGCCTGTACAAGGCGTCCGCGGGCCTGGACTCCGGCAAGGTCAAGGTGCTGCTGGAGAATACCGCCGGCGCCGGATCGCACCTCGGCAGTCGCTTCGAAGAACTCCGCGACATCCGCGACCTCGCGGCTCCCCTCACCGATCTGCCCATCGGCTATTGCCTCGACACCTGTCATCTATTCGCCGCGGGTTTCGACATTCGCACAGCCGCCGGACTTCGCAAGACGCTGCTCCAGGCCGAGGAACTGCTCGGCCTCGACAACGTACACCTGATCCACATCAACGATTCCGTAGCCGCCTTCAACTCGCACGTGGACCGGCATGCCCGCCTGGGCGAAGGACAGATCGGCGCGGCCCCCTTCCGCCGCATCCTGGCCCACGCCAAACTGCGCGACAAAGTCTTCATCTCCGAAACTCCCGTCGACGAACCGGGCGGCGAGTTGCGCAACATGGACACCCTGAAGTCGCTCGCCCGTACTAAGTCCCTGGTACGATAGAAGTTCAGCCCCCAAAAATCAGACTTATGCCCGAAAAGCCTTACGACCATAACCACATCGAATTGAAGTGGCACGAGCGTTGGCAGAACGCCCAGTTCTACAAGGCCGAAGAGAATTCTTCGAAGCCCAAGTTCTACGTGCTGGAAATGCTCCCCTATCCCAGCGGGACGCTCCACATCGGGCACATCCGTAACTACTCCATCGGCGACGCGCTGGCTCGCTACAAGTGGATGCGCGGCTTCAACGTGCTGCACCCCATGGGTTGGGACGCCTTCGGGCTGCCCGCCGAAAATGCCGCCATTGCCAACAAGCGGCCGCCGCGCGAGTGGACGCTGCAAAATATCGCGGCCATGAAAAAGACTCACCGCCGCTTCGCTTTCAGCTACGATTGGGACCGCGAAATTTCCACCTGCGAGCCGGAATACTATCGCTGGAACCAGTGGTTCTTTTTGCAGATGCTGCAGCGCGGCCTGGCGTATCGCAAAAAAGCGCTGGTCAACTGGTGCCCCAAGTGCGCCACCGTGCTGGCCAACGAACAAGTGGTGGAAGGCTGCTGCTGGCGCCACGAGGATACGCCGGTGGTGCAGCGCGCGCTGGAACAATGGTTCCTGAAAATCACCGCGTATGCCGATCAACTGCTGGACGACATCGCTCAACTGGAGGGCGGTTGGCCGGAGCGCGTCATCACCATGCAGCGCAATTGGATCGGCCGCAGCGAGGGCGCGGAGATCGATTTCAAACTGGCGGAAACGGGCGAGCCGATTCGCGTCTTCACCACGCGCGTCGATACCATCTACGGCGCGACGTGCGTGATTCTGGCGCCGGAGCACCCGCTGAACGAACGCCTGCTGGACGCCGACAGCAAGCCGCTGGCCAAGGCGATGGTGGACGCGCGCGCCAATCAAGGTCCGGGCGACGTGCTGAAGGAAGGCTTCTTCACCGGCCACTACGCCGTCAATCCGTATAGCGGTGAGCAGGTTCCCATCTGGGTAGGCAACTTCGTGCTGATGGGCTATGGCACGGGCGCGATCATGGCCGTGCCGGCGCATGACGAGCGCGATTTCGAATTCTGCCGCAAATACGGCATCAACGTGCGCCCGGTGGTGCGTCCGGTGGATGGCGAACTGGCCGTCGAGCCCGGCATGCAGGCTCCGTATGAAGAATACGGCATCGTCGAAAACTCCGGCGAGTGGTCGGGACTGCCGTCCGCGGAGGCTCGCAAGAAGATGGCGGCGTATGCCGAGGCCCATGGCTTCGGCAAAGCGGCTATCACGTTCCGCATCAAAGACTGGGGCATCTCGCGGCAGCGCTATTGGGGGACGCCGATTCCGGTGATCCATTGCCCGTCCTGCGGCGTGGTGCCGGTGCCCGAAGCGCAACTGCCGGTGGTGCTGCCCGATAAAATCGAGATCACCGGCGCGGGCCGCTCTCCGCTGGAGAGTGTGCCGGAGTTCGTCAACGTGGCGTGCCCCCAGTGCGGCGGCGCGGCCCGGCGCGAAACGGATACGATGGACACGTTCATCGATTCATCCTGGTACTTCTACCGCTACTGCGATGCGCACAACAGCACGGCGCCGTTCGACCCAGCCAAGATTGCCTATTGGTTCGAGATCGATCAATACATTGGCGGCGTGGAGCACGCCATCCTGCACCTGATCTACTCGCGCTTCTTCACCAAGATGATGCGCGACATCGGCCTGATTCAGAACAGCGAGCCGGCGCGCCGCCTTTTTACGCAGGGCATGGTGATTGCCGAAGGCGCCAAGATGTCGAAGTCCAAAGGCAATGTGGTGGGCGCGGACATGCTGGCCGAGAAGTTCGGCGCGGACACGGCGCGCCTGTTCGTCCTTTTCGCCGCGCCTCCTGAAAAGGAAGTGGACTGGCGCTGGGAAGGCGCGGAGGGCATCTACCGCTTCCTCGGTCGCGTGTACCGCTTCGTGACGCGCACGGTGGGCACGGGCGGATCCGGCGAGAGCGATCGCAAGGTGCTGCGCAAGCTGCATCAGACGCTGGCCAAAATCACCGAGGATTTCGAGACGCGCTGGCACTTCAATACCTGCATCGCCAGTGTGATGGAACTGGTGAACGTGTTATATACCGAGGAGGCCCATCTGAGTGCCGCCGCGCTGGCCGAGGTCCACGAAAAACTGGCGCTACTGCTGGCCCCGTTCGCGCCCTACATGGCGCAGGAGATCTGGGAAGAATTGGGCAGGGAAGGTCCGGTCTTCCGGCAGAGCTGGCCGCAATTCGATCCGGAACTGGCCAAGGAAGACGAGGCCGAGATCGTGGTGCAGGTGAACGGAAAGCTGCGCACGCGCATCGTCGCGGCCTTCGGCACTTCGAAAGAGGAGCTGGAGAAGTTGGCGCTGGCCGACGAAAAGCTACAGGGCTTCATCGCCGGCAAGCAGGTAGTGAAAGTGATCAGCGTGCCCGACAAACTGGTGAACGTCGTCGTGAAGTAGACGCTTGCGGATCCGCTTTCCAGCGGGTCCAGCCGGCATACTTCGGGCCCGCGTTACCGAGTGAGTTGGACTACCGTTTCGATATGGTAGGTCTCGGGGAAGAGATCGACCATCGTCATCTTCTCCACGCGGTAGCCTCCGGCGATTAGCGCCGCCAGATCGCGGGCCAGGGTCGCCGGGTCGCAGGCGACGATCGTCAGGCGCGCCGGCTTCAGATCCACCAGTCGATTCACCGCCACTTTGCCGAGTCCGGCGCGAGGAGGATCGAGCAGCACGAAGTCCGGCGCAACCTCGACTTTTTCAAGGTACGCCTCCGTCGACGCCTGCACCGTGCGCACATTCGCCAATCCCGCGCGCTGCGCGTTGAACTCCAGATCGCGGACGGCGCCGGAGCCAGACTCCACGGCCGTCACGTCCGTGAATCGGCGCGTCAGCGCAAGCGAGAACAGTCCCACGCCGGCATACAGGTCCAGCGCCGTTTCGCCGCCGCCTTCGAAATCGAGCGCGGTCTCCACCAGCTGGTCGACCAGAAAACGATTCACCTGGAAGAAGGAATTGCGGCTCACCCGGAAGCGCGATTGCCAGTCGAGCGCATTCGGCACCACGCCCGGAATCGTCTCGGCGGCCCACTCGAAGAAGCGCTTGGACACCGGACGCTTCGTCTCCAGCACATTGAGCTGGATCTGCTGCTCGTCCGTGAAAATCTCGATCGACTCCAGGAAATTGGGCCAGCGCGAGTCCTTCAACATCCGGCTCAACGCGCCGATCGTTTCATTTACTTTCGGCGAACTGATGGGGCAGCTCTCAATCGCGCAGAGTTTGTGCGACCGCGCCTCCCGGTACCCCAGCTTGCGTCCTTCGATTTGCAATTGGACACGATTGCGATAGCCCAGCGGCTCGCCGCTGACGACGGCGATCTCTTCCGGCGGCTCGATCTTGCCCAGGCGGCGCAGCTCCTCTACCAGGATGCCGCACTTGGCCTCCACCTGATAATCGTACGGCGCGTGCTGATAGTGGCAGCCGCCGCAGCGTCCGAACACGGGGCACGGCGCGGCCACCCGTTCAGCGGCCGGTTGCAGCACCGAGAGCGTCTGCGCACGAACCAGGCCGGGCTTTTCACGCTCGCTCTTGACGCTCACGCGCTCGCCGGGGAGCACATAGGGGGCAAGCACCACGCGGCCTTCCTGGCGGGCTAGTCCGTCGCCTCCGTAGACCAGCTTTTCCACCGTCACTTCGAAATTGCGTACGATAGGAGTTACCTCTTTCTAACCATGAAAACACGAGTCTTTTCCGGCATGCAGCCAACCGGAAACCTTCACATTGGCAATTATCTGGGAGCCCTCAAGAACTGGGTGCGAATCCAGAACGACTACGAGTGCATT
>DASZMZ010000292.1:0-29142 GCA_035551455.1 Candidatus Sulfopaludibacter sp. | reverse complement strand
TCGCGTTGATCCCGCGGCCCGCACTGGTGTCGATGAAGCTGAACAGATTCGGCGTGATGCCGTTCGATTGCTGATAGCCGACGCCGCCATTGATCCGGTCGTTGTTGCCGATCTTGATGTTCGAGACACGCGAGTTGAGATTCTGATTTTTCGTCAACCCGTTGAGCGACGTCTGGAAATTACGCGTGGCGAACGGCAGATCGGGATTCGGAAAATATTTCAATAGCGAAGTCGCCGTGGCGCTGATCCGATTCGCCGGAATCGTGTTGCCCGGAAAAGGCATGCCGGTCGCCGGATCGTAGATCACCACCGGAACGCCCGAGAGCAGTGTCTGCGAAAAATCCCCGCTGCGCTCCAGTGCAGTCGGCATGTTCACCGGATTCGACGTCGTGCCCGTGTGATTGCGCTGAAACTCGTAATTGATGCTGAACTGAATCCGCTTGTCCGCGCTCACCAGTTTCGGAATGCGCAGAGGACCGCCGAAGTTCACGCCGCCGCGTCCCGCCGCATACGCCGGCTTGCCGACGTCGGCGCCCGTCACCGAAAAGCTGCGCGCATCCAGCGCGGAATTGTCCAAACTAAAATTCGCGCCCATCTGATAGCTGTTGCGCGGATCGCGCCGGCCATTGCCGAACGCCATGGCATTCGGGCCGCGCTGCCAGTCCGGTCCTCCGCGACCGCCCATCATGCCTGGACCACCGGGTCCACCGCCACCGGGTCCGCCGCCGCCAGGACCACCACCGCCCGGTCCGCCACCGCCAGGACCGCCGCCGCCCATCATGCCCGGTCCGCCGCGACCGCCACCGCCAGGACCGTCACCACCAGGTCCGCCGCGTCCACCACCGGGAGGCCCATCGCCGCCAGGACCGCCCATTCCCGGTCCGCCCATGCCCGGTCCGCCCATCCCCGGTCCGCCATCCATGCCGCGCGGACCCCAATCGTTCTGCTGACCCAGTCCTGCGGCGCTGCTCATGCTGCCCTGCACGATGAAGGAATTGGCCGCGTTCTGATTGAGGTCGGCCATCTCTTCGGTCTTCAAAGCGCCGTCTGCCGACGCCGCAGTCGCGCTATCGGCGGACTGATTCAAGCTCAAACGTTGAAACCTCGCCCGTTGCTGCGCTCCCTGAGGCGCAGCCGGTGCGGCAGTTTTCTTGACCGGCGCCGCAGGGAGGGGGGTCCCCGCCGCCGCGACCACGGGCGAAGACTTCGGTTTCTCCGCCGGCGCCGGAATCGGCTCTCCCAGATCCGCCATCAACGCGCTCTCTGAGAGGAACTTTAAAGTCCACTCGGGTGCCGGCGCGCCTGCCGCGACGCCCACTTCCCGAGTCATCTTTTCGAAACCCAGCATGCGCACTTCGATATTCCAAACGCCATCGGCCAGCTCCGCGAAGCGGAAAACACCGCGATCGTCCGTGCTCGTCACCAGCGTCTTGTCTCCCTGCCGGGCCGTCACCACGGCCCCGGGAAGCGGCAGACTGCCGGCCTTCACCGCGCCATGATATTCGGCCGCTGCCATCGTCATCGCGGCCAGCAAAAACAACAGGTGAAATCGAAAGTTGAATGCCTGCATGTGAGTCTCCGGTTTGCTCTTTCCAATTCAAAAGTAGCTCGCAAGCGCCGTGAAATTACGCTTTCCGCCGCAACCTTAACCTTCTTAACCGCGTCTTTACGCGAAGCCTCACTCCGAACCAAAATGAACCGCAGTACCTTAGAGATAGATGAACGTTGATAAGAGCCAGCGGCGTACTCTCCTTTCGTGGATCTTCGTGCTCCCGCTGTTCGCCCTCTGCGGAATCCTGGGCGCCATGCAATACCGCATGATCGGCCAGGTCCGCGACGCCGCCCGCGACCGTCTCCACGGCAGCCTGCAGGCCAGTCTCAATCGCATCAGCCAGGAAGTCGATACCGAAATCGCCACCGCAGCCGCGGCCATCGCCCCTCCCGCCAATCAGCAAAACGCCGCGCAGGCCGAACAGCAAATGCGCCAACGCTACGACCAGTGGAAGCAGACCTCGCGCAACAGCCTCCTGTTCCGCCGCGTCGCTTTCGCCGAATCGCGGGCCGGCGGCCTGGAATTCATCAGCCTGGAACCTCCGGCCGGCAAGCTCGCCACCGGCTGGCCAGACTCGCTCCAGCCCATGCGGCAGCGCCTCGAATGGACCATTACTCCTCACACTCATCAAGGACCGGATGGAGGCGCCACTCCGCCGCCGCCGGGAGGCGCAGGCCCGCATCATGATGCTGACGGCTTCGCCATGGAATTTCCCATCTTCGCGGACCCGCCGGCCCACTCCGCGCCCGGCCCCGGCCCCGGTCCTTTCGGCCGCCGCGAAGTCGGTTGGGTGGTCCTCGAGCTGAATCCCGAGTACCTCCGCTCCACCGTGTTGCCCGAGATTCTGCAGCGCCACCTCGGCGCCGGCGGCAACCTGGACTACCAGGCCTGGGTCATCGACCGCGCCGACCCGGCGAACGTGATCTACCAGTCCGACCCCGGCGAATCGCAGAGCATCGTCCGCAATGCCGATGCCACCGTCACGCTGTTCGATCCCCAAAGCGACCAGGTCTTTCGCCGCATCAGTTTTGGCGGGCGAGGCCGCGGACCAGGGGGCGGCGGCGGACTCGGAAGGGGCGGCTCACCTTCCCCTGACGGACGCTGGGCACTCTACGTGCGCCATCGCGCCGGATCGCTGGAAGCCGTCGTCTCCCGCGCGCGCCTGCTGAATCTGGCCGTCACCGGCGGCGTTCTCCTTTTGATGATGGCCACCATGGCCGCGCTCCTCCTCTATATCCGGCGCGCGCAGCGCCTCACCGAGTTACAAATGGAGTTCGTCACTGGCGTCTCCCACGAGTTGCGCACGCCGCTCACCGTCATCCACACCGCAGCCTACAACCTGCGCGGCAAGCTCTCCACCAATCCCGTGCAAGTGGAAAAATACGGCGCGCTGATTCAGCAGGAAAGCGGACGCCTGAAGGAAATCGTGGAGCAGGTGCTGCAATTCTCCAGCGCCAAAGCCGGCCGCGTGATCCAGGAACCGGAACCGCTCTCGGTGGATTCGGTGATCGAACAGGCCCTCGAATCCAGCAAGGCCCTGATCACCGATAAACACTGCACCATCGAAAGAAACATCGCGCCCGGACTCCCGCAAATTGCAGGCGACCCGGTGGCCCTGCGCCAGGCCATCGCCAACCTGGTTGGCAACGCAGCCAAATACGGCGCGGCCGACGATCATTGGATCGGCATCTTCGCGCGCCAGACCGGCGAAAACGGCAATCGCGCCGTCGCCATCTCCGTGACCGACCACGGCCCCGGCATCCCCTCCGATGAACAGGCCCACATCTTCGACCCGTTCTTCCGCGGCGCGCGCGCCGTGCAGGACCAGATCCACGGCACCGGACTCGGCCTCAGCCTGGTCAAGAAAATTGTGGAAGCGCATGGCGGTACCATTCGTGTGAAGAGCGAACCCATGCAAGGCTCGGAATTCATCGTGACCCTTCCCGCCATCTCCGCCGAGGCCGCCGGATGAGCGCGCGCATTCTGCTGGTGGAAGACGAGCCCGGCCTCGTCATGACCCTTTCCGATCTGCTCAGCGCCGAAGGCTACGCCGTGGAAAGCGCTGGCGATGGCGTAACCGGACTTGCCCGCGCCCTCAACGAGCATTACGACCTGGTCGTGCTCGACGTCATGCTCCCCGGCAAGAACGGCTTCGAGGTCTGCCGCGAACTGCGCCAGCACGGCAAAGACACCGCCGTCCTTATGCTCACCGCCAAATCGCAATTGACCGATCGTGTAGTGGGCCTCAAACTCGGCGCCGACGATTACCTGATCAAACCCTTCGAACCGCCAGAGTTGCTTGCCCGCATCGAGGCCCTGCTCCGCCGCGTCAAAAAGGAAAAGCGCACGCCCGTGCTCCGCTTCCAGTTCGGTAGCATCGATGTCGATTTCGAAAGCGGCGCCGTACTCAAAGGCGAAGAGTCGGTCAGCCTCGCCGGCAAGGAACTCGAACTTCTTCGCTACCTGGTGGACCATCGCGGCAAAGTGGTCTCCCGCGACGAACTCCTCGAAGCCGTCTGGGAATACCAGCCCGGCGTCTCCTCCCGCACCATCGACGTCCACGTCGCCTGGCTCCGCCAGAAACTCGAAGACAATCCCGCCACCCCCCGTTTCATCCACACCGTCCGCGGCGTAGGCTACCGCTTCGCCGAGTAGGATAGGCTTTAGCCTGTCCATACTGTTCGCTTAAGGCTTCCTATCCCGGCACTTCCCGGATCGCCGTCTCGAGGGAGTTTGTCGGCCGATGAGCAGTTTGGTGAGTCGGCGACGTTACGTCAGGATGGATTGGTACGGGGGGGGCGGTCCAGGAGTTCGTCCGTCGCGGCTCGCGGGCTTGATGGCTATCGCTGTAGACGACGTGAGCGGTCGTCGAAGATAACGCGTCCTGCCCGGATGGTGTACATGACATGGGCGAGCGCTGTAATGTCTGCAGCCGGATCCGCTTTCAACACCGCCAGGTCCGCTTCCATCCCAACAGCGATACGGCCACTATGGTCTCCGTACCCAAAGCGCGTCGCGGGCGTCGTTGTCATCGAAGCCAGGATTTCCGGGAAGGACATCCCTGCCTCGGCCATCAGGCGAAACTCCTCGGCCGTATCGTAGTGGTCGATGTAACCAATGTCTGTGCCGAAAAGAACCTGCCCGCCAGCTGCTTTATACGAGCGCAACTGGCTGACGGCAAGGCCAACGACCTCCTGCGTTTGCTGCCGTGAAGCTTGGCTCTTCGCCTCTTCCACATCGAACAGCGTCAGTGTCGGAATGAGGCTGATGTGGGCGGCCACCATGCGCTTCACGAGTGCTGGCGGCCAAGGACCTTCGAATGTGGAGACATGTGCGAGGATGTCAGCGCCGCTGTCTAACGAAAGCTCGACCCCTTTGATGCTGGACGGATGGGAAAAGACCAGGCGATGGTTCCGGTGCGCTTCGTCGACTGCAGCCTCGGCTATATCCCGCGGCAAAAGGACGACCTCGCTTGCCTCGATCGAACCGGCGAATATCTTTATCGCGTCAGCACCGTCCCGTAGTTGCTGATCGACCCGGGTTCTTGCATCGGATGCCGATGACGTGGCTGGCATGGCGATATGGTTCGCGGCGATGAACCGTTCCACATAGATCGGAACCTCAGCCCAGATAGGCTCGCCAGTAGTCAATATACGAGGTCCAATAAACATGCCGGCAGCAATTCGACGGCGGATTTGGTTCGTATTTGCAAGCACCGAAGCGAGGTCAAAGACGGTAGTGAATCCCCACCGGTTGAACATCGTTTTGAGCTGCGCGTTGACTACTCCCGGGAGTTGCTTCTCCACATGAAGAAGCGGCGGAGGGATCATGTGAACATGACTGTTCCAAAAGCCGGCGGTTATGGTCAACCCGGTGCAGTCGTAAACTTCCGGCCGGCCCCGCATACCGGCACTGACAACATCGCTCGTTCTTCCGACCGCAACGATACGATCGCCGCCGGTCAGAATCGCGCCATCGCGAACCGCAGGAAGCCCGGGCGCGGTATAGATCGTCGCGTGCACAAACATTAGATCAGACGCGTACGAGAGGCTAGCGCATACGCAAAGTACCAATTTCGCAGACAGGAAGCATCGCATAATGCTCGCGGCGGCCGCGTTATTAAGTATTGCGTACGCTTAGTTCCGACGGCAATGCACGGTGATGGCGCCGGGGAGAATTCGGGGCTGAAAGCCACAGGGATCGGGCGCTCAGATGTAGGTTGACGGGAAACGCCCTTGGCTGATACACGGCTGCAAGCTGCGGAAAACCAAACCGTGGCTTGCTAGACGCCTGCTGCTTCCGGACAGAATAGACGGCAGAGAGATTTCCGGAGCAACTCGCCATCCCGTTCCGACACCTGCGCGAGGCTGCGAACGATGTCAGCCTTTGCCAGGACAGTCAGTTTATGGACGCGCACAAACGACGCGACATTGAGTCCCGCGCCCGCCAGTCTTCGAGCGTAAGATCGTGGGCGCTGTGTCTCGATTGCGAGGTGATGGGCGCGGCCACGAAATCGTGATCGCCCGAGTCAAGCAAGACCAGCACCGGACGGACCTTCGGCCCCATCGCCTGATGAAACTGCATGGAAATCAGAACAACGTCACCGAATCGCAGAATCATCCGTCAGTTGCTCGTAAATAGTATCTTCCGGGGAGTACGCCGCTTCAAACCTTCGGCGGCCAGCCCGACGCCACGCCGCGTCGAAATCCGATCCGTCCCACATGACCAAAACACGGAGCTGTTCTCCAGGCGGGATCTCACTTGCAACCTCCGGCGGAACGGCGATCTGGCCATCTGGCGCGACGGTGCCCTCGAACTCTACAGCTTTCATACGAAGACCACTCCGCCACTCATCATGACATAAGCCGCGGACACAACGGCGGTTCGACTGCCTTGATGCCTTCTGCTGGGATGAGAGACAAGTCCTTCAACGAACCGTTTCTGAATTCCGCTGGTAGCAGGGCTATTTACCGCACCCACAATTGATTAAGTGAACAGCATTGTAGGTTTTAGCCTGTCCAGCCGTCCAGAGCCCGCGGCCTCAATGCTAAAGTCCTTAGATGGGCTCCCAAATCTGGCGCATCGTAGGCGCGGCTTTCATCGGCATGCTCGGCTTCGGCGCCGTCATCCCGATGCTGCCCGTCTATCTGCACGAACAGATCGGCACCTCGACCTTCGTCACCGGACTCCTCATCGGCCTCTCCTCCGCCTTCGCGCTCCTCGGCCGCCTCTTCGCCGGCAAAACCGCCGACGCTAAAGGACGCCGCATCGCCCTCCTCCTCGGCATGTCTTTCTGCGCCTGCGCCGGCCTCCTCTACCTGCCCTTTTTCGGACTCTGGGCCCTGTCGCTCGGCCGCGTGCTCCACGGACTCGGCGAAGGTTTCTTCGTCACCGCCGCCGTCGCCTGGGCTGTCGACGTCGCCCCGGCCAATCGCCGCGCCCAAACCCTCGGCTTCCTCTCCTCCGGCATCTGGGGCGGCGTCTCCATCGGACCGGCCATCGGTCAAGCCCTCGGCACCATGACCTCCGTCGCCCTCTTTCTCACCGTCTCCTCCGTCGCCGTCCTGGTCATCGTTTTCGTCATGCACGAAAATCCACGACCCCACCGGCACGCCCCCTCCCGCTGGTTTCCCCCTCCCGTCCTCATGCCCGGAATCATGCTCGGACTCGGTAACGTCACCTATGCCGCAATGGCCGGATTCCTCATCCTGCTCCTGCACCACCGCGGTCACGCCACCGTCTGGGCCTTCTCCGCCTTCGCCTTCGCCGTGCTCTTCGGACGCGCCGCTTTCGGCAGCCTTCCCGACCGCATGGGACCCCGCCTCGGTCTGCTCGCGGGCTATGCTTTCCTGGCTGCCGGCCTCACCATCATCCTCCTCGGAGCGCGCGCCGCCTTCGATATCCCGGCCGCGATTCTGGTAGGCCTCGGCTATTCCTTCCCGTGGCCCGCGCTCGCCTCTGTGGTAGTCGGCCAGGTCCCGTCCACCGAACGCGCCGCCGCTTTAGGCGCCCTCAACGCCTTTTACGATCTCTTCGTGGCCGCCAGTAGCGCCATCGCCGGAGCTGCCGCCGGACGCTGGGGCTTCACCGCCCCGTTCTGGATCGCCCTGGTTGCCGTCGCCGTCGCCACCATCCTGGTCTTCGTCACCCGCATCGGCGCCAAACCCCGCGTCATCCGCACACCCATCAATGTGTCGATACACTCGTTACAATAAGACAACGTCATGAAGCTCGAACAGGTGGCTCGCCGAGCCAAAGTATCGACCGCTACAGTGTCCCGCGTCCTCAACAACGCCAGCCTCGTCAAAAGTTCCACCCGCGCCCGGGTCATGAAGGCGATCGAGGAGTTGAAGTACCACCCCAACCTCCACGCGCGCAGCCTGGCCGGCGGCAAAAGCCGCACCATCGGCGTCATCGTTTCCAATCTGGAGAACCCGTTCTTCTTCGATATCTATAAGACCATCGAGGCCGACGCCCATGCCAATGGCTACGAAGTCCTCATGGCCAATACGGATTACCGCTCCGAACAGCTCGTCACCAGCATCCGTCTCATGATCGGCCGCCGCGTGGCCGGACTCGCCGCTATCGTCTCCGAAATGGCCCCTGAGTTGATCGAAGAGCTCAACGACAGCCGCACCCCAGTCGTCTTCTACGACGTCGGCACGCCCCGCCAGAACATCACCAACATTCGCGTGGACTATCGCCGCGGCATCGAAAAACTGGTCGACTATCTGCACAGCCTCGGCCATCGCCGCCTCGGCTTCATCGGCCATCACGCCATTCTGGGCCCCATCAATGAGCGCATGAAAGCCGTCATGGACGCCGTGGCCCGCATCCCCTCGCTCGAAGTCCGCAGCGCCGCCGACGCCGACACGCTCGAAGGCGGCCGGCTCGCCACGCGCGCCCTGCTTGCCTCCGGCTTCCACCCCACCGCCCTGGTCTGCGTCAACGACATCACCGCCGTGGGCGCCCTGCGCGAATTGCGCGAGAGCGGCATCCGCGTGCCCCAGGACATCTCCGTCACCGGCTTCGATAACGTGAAGCTCTCTGAGTTCTGCTACCCCGCCCTCACCACCGTCCACATTCCCCGCGACCGCGTTGGCCACATCATCTCCGGCTGCCTCATGCCCAAGCCCGGCGCCGCCGAGATCACCGGCGAAATCGTCATCGACCCCGAACTCGTCCTGCGCGATTCCACCGGCCCGGTTAGCGCGCCTTCCGAAACGTCAAATTAATCCGGCATCCCTCGCCCGCCGCCAGCGGAGCCACTCCGTGATACGTCAGCCGCGCCGGGCCGCCCCACACCACCACGTCTCCGCTCATCAACTTCATCCGCTTCACCGGGTCGCTCCGCTTCTTCCCTCCCCATAGAAAGGTCGCCGGCAGCCCCAGCGATACCGAGACGATCGGCGCGCCGAAATCCAGCTCGTCCTTATCCTGATGCAGACTCAGCTTCGCCCCCGGCTCGTACCGATTCACCAGGCAGGCATCCGGCGCGAACCCCTCAAATCCCGCCTCCGCCGCCGCGCCCGCCGCCAGCCGCACAAAACTCTCCGGCATCGCCGGCCATGCCGACCCGGACAACGGGTCCACCTCGCTGTACCGGTATCCGCTCCGGTCGCTCACCCAGCCCAGCAGTCCGCAATTCGTCATCGCCACGGACATCCGATATCCGCCCGGCGTCACCATGTGCCGGAAGGGCGCGGCCTCCGCCACCGCCTCTACATCCGGCATCAGTAGCTCCGCCGAGCAGTATGCGCTCAGCAGCACCGCCCCTTCGTCCAGTTCAAGCCGCATCATGAAAGATGATTCCCAAAGTATGCCGCCGGCCTGTCTTCACCCGGCTGACCCCATGCCGCAGATTGACCCGATACGTTCCGCGCGTCCCGCGCACCGGCCGGTGATGCACCGCGAAGATCACGCCCTCGCCCTGCCGCAGCGGCACCACCTCCGCCCGCGATTGCATCCGCGGACGCTGCTCGGTCACCACAAACTCGCCGCCCTCGAAATCCCGCCCCGGCTCGGACAGCAGAAAGGCCGCCTGCAGCGGGAACACCTGCTCGCCATACAGATCCTGATGCAGGCAGTTATAATCGCCCGCGCCGTATTGCAGCAGCAGCGGTGTCGGCTTGGTCTGCCCCGCCGCATGGCACCGCTCCAGGTATTCGGCATGCGATTCGGGATACCCAATTCCCTCCCACCGCGCCGCCACCCGCGCCAGTCGAGGATACAACGCCGTCCGCAACTCCTCCACCACCTTCGGCAAAGGATACCGGAAGTATTGATACTCCCCGCGTCCAAAGCCATGCCGCGCCATCACCACCTTGCTGCGAAACAGCCCCTCGTCCCCATAACTCGCCGCTAAATCCTCACAAACCTCGCGCCCCAACACCACCCCCGTCGCCGCGCACCCAAACGAATCCAAATCCGCCTCAATCCTCTCCCAATCCAAAATCCTCAAAAGGATGCTCCTCCGCGTCTCTTAAGAAAACAAAATCACCGCTTGTTGGAAACGATGACTTACATTGACATCTCCTTACGCCCGAACTGCGCAGTGGGACAGACGATCGCCTTTCGTCGTCTGTCTCCTTTGTCTTCCTCGGCGTTATTGGAAACAGATGACTTACATTGACATTCAATCCACAGAGAATCAGCCGCGCGGACATGCTGTTTCCTCCCCCACCAAACTGGGCCCCCCCAGTCAGATGCTCGGCGGTGAAATTCATCTTCCACCGGCCTTCCGCTCCAGGTATTCCACATGCGATTCCCTCCCACCGTCGCCGCGCATGCTCCTCCGCGTTTTCCTCCGCGCCTCAGCGTCTCAGCGGTGAAAATCATCTTCCTCCGCGCCTCCGCGATGAAAATCACCTTCCCCCCGCCTCCCGCTCCAGCAAGGCTCGCTTCCGCTCCACGCCCCACCGGTACCCTGAGATCCCCCCGTCTCTCCGCACCACCCGGTGACACGGTATCGCCACCGCCAGCGCATTCGCCCCGCAAGCCTGCGCCACCGCCCTTACCGCCTTGGGTGCGCCGATCCTTTCCGCGATCTGCGCATAGCTCACCGTCTGCCCCGCCGGCACCGCCCGCAGCGCCTGCCACACCCGCTGTTGAAACGCCGTACCGCGCACGTCCAGCGGCAAATCCAATCCCACCCCCGGAGCCTCCACAAACCCCACCACGCGCGCCACCGTCTGCTCGAATTCCCGATCGCCGCCCACCAGTTCCGCCCGTGGAAACCGATCCTGCAAGTCGCGCACCAGCGTCTCCGCGTCGTCCCCCAGCAAAATCGCGCAGACCCCGCGCTCCGTCGCCGCCACTACAATCGACCCCAGCGAGCACTCCGCCGCCGCAAACCGAATCCGCGCCCGCGACCCGCCCTCCCGGTAGTCCGTCGGCGTCATCCCCAGAATCTCCTGCGACGCCGCATAGAAACGGCCGTTCGAATTGAACCCCGCCCCATAAATCGCCTCCGTCACCGTCCGGCTCCGACCCAGTTCCGTGCGCACCCTCTGCGCCCGGTGCTCCGCCGCATACGCCCTCGGCGTCACGCCCGTCACTTCGCGGAACACCCGGTGAAAATGAAACTTGCTCACCCCCGCCGATTCCGCTAACTCTTCCAGCCCCGGCATCTCCTCCGACTCCTGAATCAGCCGGCACGCCTTCGCCACCATCTCCGCATGCTGCTCCGTCAGCGCCGCCGCATTCGGCTTGCACCGCTTGCACGGCCGGAAACCCGCCCGCTCCGCCGCCTCGCACGATTCGTGAAACGCCACGTTCTCCCGCCGCGCCGGACGTGAACCGCACGACGGCCGGCAGTAAACCCCCGTCGTCTTCACCGAATAATAGAAGCTGCCGTCCGCCGCTTTGTCGCGCCCCTCCACGGCTGCCCATCTTTGTTCGTCATTCACTCTAACCATCATGACTCTCCTGCAATCATCATGGGCGAGTTCGCCGCCGCAAGCACTCCGCCGCTTGCTTTCGAATTGCATTAGCATGAACATCATGAGGCTGACACTCTGTCTGACGCTGGCCCTCGCATCCGCTTTCGCCCAGGCCCCCGCGCAAGATGCCTTCGAAGTGGCGTCCGTAAAGCCCTCCACGCCGCAAGAGCGCTTCATCGCCATCTTCACCTATCCCGGCGGCCGCGTCGCCATCACCAATTACAGCCTCCACGACATGCTCTACGAGGCTTTCCACCTCCAGCCCTTTCAAGTCACCGGCGGACCCCGCTGGATCGACGAAGACAGATTCAGCATCCAGGCCAAACCGCCCGCCTCCTCGCCCGTCGCCAAGCTCAATCCGGCCTACCCCAAAGTCCCGCCCACCGACGCGCAGCGCCGCATGCTGCTCAATCTCCTGATCGAGCGCTTCCAGTTGAAATTCCATCACGAGACCCGCGAAGGCGCGATCTATCTCCTCACGAAGACCAATAAGGAACTGAAACTCGTCCCCCCCAAGGATCCCGACGCCTATCCTTGGGCCGGCAGTCTCGCCGGCGGCGGCATCTCCGGCGACGGCCTCAAGGGAACGAACATCACCATGCCGCTCCTCGCCGAACGCTTGAGCCCCTATTTGCAGCGCCCCGTAGTCGACCGGACCGGCCTCCAGGGCTCTTTCGACTTCCAGATCGAACACCAGACCGAACAACCCTACGTCGACGTCCTTCCCTCCATCTTCACCTGCATCCAGGGCCTCGGCCTCAAACTGGAGGCCGCCAAAGGCCCCGTCGACTTCATCGTCATCGACCACGCCGAAAAGCCAAACCAGTAGGGCGCTTTCGCCTAATAACAGGCCCCTCGACTCGTCTCACGGTTCATGAACCAGTTCGAGGCGCTGAGACAAGACATCGATTACGCGATACGGTCGATCCGCCGCCACCCAGGTCTGGCCGTGGCGACTGTGTTGACTCTGGCACTGGGACTAGGTCTGAACGTCAGCGTCTTCACGGTCCTGCGCGGCTTTCTTTTCCGGGCGCGCGTCGAAAAGGACCCGGAGAGCTTCGTCCATCTTTCGCCGGAATACAGGAAGGAGCAGGGCGGGCATGCCGGGTCGTGGTTGGTATCCGTACGGGATTATCGGGCCTACGCGGCCGGCACGCAGACGTTGCGCGCGCTGGCAGCGTGGGCTCCGGTTCACGCCGCGTTCGGAAATGGAGACGGTGAACCGCAACTCGCGCTCTTGGTCGCCTGCAACTTCTTCGACGTATATGGCCTCAAAGCGCCCCGCATGGGCAGGCTGTTCTCCCAAGCGGAATGCGCCACGCCCGATGCGGGTCCGGTGGTTCTGCTTGGAGAGGAGATCTGGAAAAGCCAGTTTGAGTCCGACCCCAACATCGTGGGCAGAAAGGTGCGCATCAACCGCGCGCCCTTCACCGTAGCCGGCGTGCTTCCGGCAGGTTTCAGCGGCCGGATTAGAGGGCCGGGTATTTGGATTCCATATACCATGCAACGCCTCTTTTACCAAAACACCGATCTCTTCCACATGGATTCGACAGAATGGCTTACGGTCGAAGGCCGCCTGACGCCCGGCCGGACCAGAGCGCAAGCGCAATCTGAGTTGGCTGTCATTGCCGCGCAACTCGATCGGCTCGAACCAGGCCGCCAGACGATGATGCACCTGACCAACGGCTCGTTTGGGGAGGAGCCGGCGCTGCGAGCCAATCTATTCTGGATTAGCCCGCTGGTGATGGGCGCACTGACGCTCATCCTGCTCATTGCCTGCACGAATGTCACGGTGCTGCAACTCTCTCGCGCGGTGACGCGGCGGCGCGAAATGGGAATCCGCCTATCGATCGGCGCTGGACGATCTCGCCTGATGCGGATGCTGCTGACGGAGAGCCTTCTGCTGGCGACGCTGGCGGGCGGGATCAGCGCCTGCATTGCGTTTGAGGCTCCGGCGATTTTCGCGAAGCTGCTGAGCACCTCCAGCCTGCCGGTATATCAAACCAAACCCGACGTACCGGTGCTCATCTATCTGGGTGCGATCATTCTGTGCGCGACGGTCATGGCTGGTTTGTCTCCGGCGGGCGAATCACTTCGCGTAGACCTGCACAGCGCGATGAAAGCCGGAAGCAGTGGTATGGCTGCCGGCGCCACCAGGCGGCGTACCATTCTGATTGGCTCCCAGGTTGCGATGAGTCTGGTGCTTCTGGTGTGCGCCGGCGTATTCGTTCGCGCCCAGTACACGATGTTCACGGCAGATCCCGGCTTCGAAGTGCGGCGAGTGATGTTCGTCCCGTTCCAGGCTCCGCTGGCTGCTGCCGCGGACCGGATTTTGAGGCTTCCCGGTGTGGAGTCGGTGGCGTCCGGCTCCCCACTCTCACAGGAAGAACAGGGTCCGGCAACGGAGGAAGTGCGGGCGCCAGGGCAGCCCGCGGGGTCGGGGAAACCGATTGCCACTACCGACGTTTCGACGAACTACTTTGACACACTGAGCATCCGCCTGCTGCAAGGTCGCGCTGCTAGCCGTGCCGATGAGGCCGTGGTATCGGGAGCGCTTGCACGGTCCTTCTGGCCGGGCAAGAACCCGATTGGCGAGCGCGTCGTGCTGGCGGATGGAAAAGAAGCGACCATTGTGGGGGTGGCAAACGATGTGGCGTCAGAACATCCGGGCTCGGTAGATGGTCCTCACCTCTATCGGTGGCGCGACATGTCTCATCCCGTAGATTCCTTGCTGATCCGGTTTCGAGGAGATGCCGTTTCGACATCCACGCGCGTACGGGAAGCGATCAAACAGCTGGATCCGGATAACCAGGCGCGGCCGCGAACACTGCGCGCGATTCTAGACGAGACCGCGGAACGCTTTTCAACCATGGTCCGGATGATCGGCGTTCTGGCTGGCCTGGCGCTTTCGTTGGCGGTACTCGGGATGTACGGAGTGGTGGCATTTACTGCAAGCCAGCGGACGAAAGAACTCGGAATCCGCGTGGCGCTCGGGGCAACTAAATCAATGGTCATCCGTTTGGTGCTGGCCTCAGGGGCGAGACCCATTGGATGGGGAATCGTTGCCGGGGCGCCGTTAGCTTTGGCCGGAACTCAAGCCGTGGCGATGGTACTGCGCCACGCGCCGGTTTCCATTCAGCCAAAGGATCCGCTCACGTTTCTCGCAGTGGCTTCGGTATTGGGGCTCGTCGGCATCGCTGCCATGTTGCGGCCGGCGTGGCGCGCCGCCGGTGCCGACCCCATGCGCGCGCTACGCGAGGAGTAATCGTTAATTTTGTTCAACTCCACCTAAACTTTATTGACTTCAATAAAGTTTAGGCGCATATTGATTTTGTGAAACCCTCCTGGTGGGAAGCCCTGGACGAGGAAGACCTGCAATTCCTCAAACGTTTCGTTCTCAATTCGGGCTCGCTCAAAGCCCTCTGCGACGAATACGAGGTCTCCTACCCCACCCTGCGCGCACGCCTGGACCGCCTCATCGCCAAAGTCCAGGCCGCCGACGATCCCAAAATTTCCGACGCCTTCCAGTTCAAATTGCAGGTCCTGGTAGCCGACGGCAAACTCTCGCCCACGCTCGCGCGCGATCTCCTCAAAGCCCATCGCGCCACGGCGAAAGAAGGAAAATCAAATGATTCAACCCTGGTTTGACCCCGACCGTTATGCCTGGATCCCAGGTACCCTCTTTGGATCCGCCGCCGGAATTCTCGGAGCCCTCGTCGCCTGGCTCGTCGTGGAAGGCAAAGCCCGCGCCGCCATGATCCGCTCCTGGATCGTGCTCTGGATCGTCGCCATGGCCCTCCTCGTCGCCGGCCTCATCGGCCTGCGCAACGGCCAACCCTACGGCGTCTGGTACGGCCTCCTCCTCCCCGGCATCGTCGGCACCCTGGTCCTCGGCGGCAATCTCGTCGTCATCATCAAACGCTACCGCGAAATCGAACAGCGCCGCCTCGCCGCCAAAGACCTCCGCTAACGCCAGCGGTCTTGTCGCCGGTGCATTTCGCCCGCGAAGCTGAAGTTGTAGAATGAACCCAGCGTGGTTCCACTCCTCATCCTCGCCGCACTCGTCTCCATCCCGTACGCCCTCTACCGCGCCGTGCGGAAATGGGGCATGCCGTTCCTATATCTCACCGCCGCTGCCGTTGCTTTCCTGGGTTGCACGGGAGTTCTCGCCGAGAGTCTCTGGGGACCCGAATGGTCGTGGAACTTTGCCCACCACAACCGAGCCTATGCCTGGAGCGCGCTCTTCCAGGCAATCGTCTTTCTCGTCCTCGGCCTCATCGCCAGGAATTCTCGGCGACCTTCTACCTCGGAAACTCCGCGCACTCCCTGATCTCCACAATCTGCAGCGTATGCCGCGCCGTATGCGCCGCCGTCGAAAGGATCCACTGGTACCCGTCCCATGGCCCAAACACCGGATGCGGCAACACCCGTCCCCGCAAACACTCCACCGAATCCAGCAGCCCGATCGTGCCCGTCCGCGCCTCCACAAATTTCCCCAACGCCTCCAGTCCGCTCCACCGACCCGCCGGTTGGACAAACGGCGGCGCGTTGATCCGCCCGGTCCTCTGCGGCACCTGCTCCAAGATGAGGGCGTCCATCGCTGCATCGTCCCGCCCCGCCTCCGCCTCCGCCCCTTGACCGATCCGCGCGATCAGTCCCTGAATCCGACCCTCAATCAGCGCCAGATGTTCCACCACCTGCGCCACCGACCACCGGTCGTCAGCCTGTCGAAACTGCCATTGCTCAATCGACAGCCCGTCGACCGCCTCCACCAGCCGCTCCCGTGTCTTCTCCAGTTCTTCCGCCGCCGCGTTTTTCTGTTCCGTTGTGATCATCATAGCTTGAGATTTAATATCACTAGCTTTACTTTGTCAAGTACAAACTTGATTTTCAGATGACCTTCCGCTAGACTAACCCCGTGAGGTCCTACCGTCAAAACTGCGCTCTCGCCAAAGCCCTCGACGTCCTTGGCGATCGCTGGACTCTATTGATTATTCGAGAGTTACTAATCCGGGAAGCCTGCCGGTACACCGACCTCCACGAGGGATTGCCCGGCATCGCCACCAACCTCCTCTCCGACCGCCTCCATGAACTCGAACAGCAAGGCGTCGTCTCCCACGACTTCGCCCCGCCCCCCATCGCCACCATCCTCTACCGTCTCACCCCCCGCGGCAAGGCCATCGAACCCGTCATCGCCGCCCTCGGCACTTGGGGTGCCCCCCTCCTCAATGGGAATCCCGACGATGCGTCCCGCGACCATTGGGTCGTCCTCCCCATCCGTCTTTATGTCCGCGACCTCGACCCCCAGGCTCCCCCCATCCGCATCGCTCTCCACGGCGGCGAGGAATTCTTCACCCTCACCACCGTCGGCGACGGCACCGTCCAGGCCCAGCCCGGCATCCCCCGCGATCCCGACGCCCGCATCACCGGCTCCCCTCACCAGATCCTCGCGCTCCTCGCCGGCAAAGCCACCCTCGCAGACCTCCAAGCCGCCGGCCTCTGTTTCGAAGGCGACCCCGCGATTCTCAACAGATTCGCCGGTAAACCCAGTTCGCAGTAACTTCGCCAATCTCCTCAACCATTTACACTCCGACTCGCCGCCCCTTCTGGTAATCTGATTCTTAGGTGGGAGAGCAAATTGGCTTCGTTTCTGCAACCCGCTTCGGCCCCGTACGTCGCTATAAATTGGGTGCGTTCCCGCGTGCGGTCAGCCCGAATCCCCACCCGTGGGGGGATGTAGAATTCCACCACAAAAAAGTCAAAAATGTCTGATTATCCTCCAAACCATTGGGAGTATACTGAGACTTCAGAGGGATGGAATGAAAAAATACGCTAAGTTCGCCGCCCTGATCACCATCGTAGTGGGCACCGTGGTATGGCTCGCCTTCGCCGGCGCTTCCGAAACCAAAACCTACTATAAGACCATCACCGAGGTCGGAAAAATGGGGAACGACGCTTACGTGCAGCACCTGCGCGTCGGCGGCGACGTCGAGAGCGGTTCCATCAGACGAGTCGGCAACCGGACCCAGTTCGTGCTCATCCAGGACAAGGAGCGCATGACCGTCATCTACACCGGCACCGATCCGCTCCCCGACACTTTTAAAGACGGCGCCCAGGCTCTCGCCGACGGCAAACTCGAGCGCGACGGCGTCTTCCGCGCCGCCCGCATCCAGGCAAAGTGCGCCTCGAAGTATGAGGCTAAACCGGGCTCACTGGCGCCCGGCGCCGCTCCGAATATCAACACGGGTAAAGGCACCATCTAGAGAGGGGATATGGAAAATCTGGGTTCCTTGGCCACACTGCTGGCCTTCTGTGTAGCCTTGTATGCCACCGTTGCTTGCGTGGTGGGACGGCTCAAAAACAAACCGTTTCTAGTGGTTAGCGGCGAAAGATCGGTCTATTCGATCTGGGTTTTGATGACCCTCGCCTCCGGCATCCTGGTCTACTCGCTGATGACGGGCGATTTCCGTTTCGCCTACGTGGCCGAACACAGCAACAAGGCCATGCCCATCCTTTATAAGTTCGCCGCCTGGTGGGGCGGACAGGAAGGCTCCCTCCTCTTCTGGAGCTGGCTCCTCTCCAACTATGCCGCCGTCGTCGTCTTCACCAATCGCCACAAGCACCGCGACATGATGCCGTGGGTTGTCGCCGTCATCACCACCATCCAGACCTTCTTCCTCGTCCTCAACAATTTCATCGCCAGCCCCTTCCAGATGCTGGCCACCGATAAGCTGATCGTCTCGGTGCCCGATGGCAACGGTCTCAGCCCCCTCCTGCAATATCCGGCCATGGCCATTCACCCGCCCATGCTCTACCTGGGCTACGTTGGCTTCTCTATTCCTTTCGCCTTCGCCATCGGCTCCCTCATCACACGGCAGCCGGGTGAGGGTTGGATCCACACTACCCGGCGCTGGACTCTGGTCACCTGGCTTTTCCAAAGCACCGGAATCATGCTCGGCGCAGCCTGGGCTTATCACGTCCTCGGATGGGGCGGCTACTGGGGCTGGGATCCGGTGGAAAATGCTTCCCTCCTGCCCTGGCTCAGCGGCACCGCCTTCCTTCACTCCGTCATGATGCAGGAAAAAAAGGGCATGATGAAGGTCTGGAACATCGTCCTGGTCAGCACCACCTTCTTCCTCTGCATCCTGGGCACGTTCCTCACGCGCTCCGGCGTCGTCCAATCCGTCCACGCCTTCGCCCGCTCCTCCATCGGCAAGTACTTCGTCAGCTTCCTGGCGCTCGGCATCGCGGCCACCATCTATCTGATCCTCGATCGCCTGGAGTACCTCAAGAGCGAATCGGAACTGGAAAGCGTGGTTTCCCGCGAGTCCAGTTTCCTGTTCAACAACCTCATCCTGCTGGCAAGCTGCTTCGCCGTCCTGTGGGGCACGCTCTTCCCCGTGATCTCCGAAGCCATCTCCGGCGACAAGATCTCTCTCGATGCCGATTGGTACAACCGCCTGATGGTTCCCATCGGTCTGTTCCTCCTGTTCCTCACCGGGGTCGGTCCGCTCTTTGCCTGGCGGCGCACTTCCATGGAGAGTCTGCGGCGCAACTTCCAATGGCCCGGCATCGCGGGACTCGTGGTGGCCATCGGCCTTTTCGCCGCCGGAATGCGCAACTTCTACGCGCTCATTTCCTTCGGTTTCTGCATGTTCGTGGCGCTTACCGTGATCCTCGAGTTCTTTAAAGGCGCGCGCTCCATCGCCGCCAAGACCGGGCAGAATTTCGTGGCCGCGGTGGTCGAACTCACGCACCGCAACACGCGCCGGTACGGCGGCTACCTGGTCCACATGGGCATCGTGCTCATGTTCATCGGCTTTACCGGCCACGCTTTCAATGTGGCCACCGTGAAAGAACTCAACAAAGGCGACACCATGCAGGTGGGCGCTTACACGCTGAAGATGACCGACATGAAGCAGGGCGAAAGCGACGACAGCAATTACGCCTGGTCGCGCGCCTACATGGAAGTCTCCAAGCGCGGCGAAGTCATCGCCACGCTCGAACCCGAAAAGCGTTTCTACAAGGCCAGCCGGCAGGGCACCAGCGAAGTGGGCCTGCGCCCCGGCCTCAACGAAGACCTCTACCTGAATTTCGGCGGCATGAGCGACGACAATCAACGCGCCGTCATTCAGGCTTACGTATTTCCGTTAGTCAGTTGGATTTGGATCGGCGGCCTCGTGCTGATTGGCGGCACGTTCGTATGCCTGGTCCCGAGTAAAGTCAAAATGCAGTACGCCCGCACCCAGGTGGTGGGCATTACCAAGACCCATGCAACGGTTAAGAATTAGTCTACTCGCAGTTGTACTGGCCATCGCCGCGCTGGCGCAGACCGCTTCGGAAAATCCCAGCGCCGATGTGCGGCGCGTCGGCATGCGCCTGCAGTGCCAGTGCGGATGTAAGGATTCGGTAGCAACCTGCAGCATGCTCGAGTGCGGCTTTTCCAAACCCGCCAAAGAGCGCATAGCCCGCATGCAGAACGTGGGCATGAACGATCAGCAGATCGTGCAGGCGTTTATACAGGATAACGGCGCGGGGATTTTCCTGGCTCCTCCCAGCGCTTTTGGATGGATCGTGCCCTACGTCTCGGTAGGCTTCGGCTTTATGATCATCTGGCTGTTCGTCAGAAAGATGCACAAGCCCAAACCCGTCGCCGAAATTGGCGCGATCGAACTGGACGACCCGGCCCTGGCCAAATACAAGGACCAGATCGAAAAGGAAATGGCGGACCTGGAGTAAGAAGAACGCCGTCTTTTTTTCGAAGTTTTTCAACTTGCCGTTCGTCCAACAATAGGTGGATTAGTTGATCATCGCAATCACATGCGCCATCGCGATCGTCGTTATCGCATTCATCCTGGGGGTCAGGCCAAAGGATCTCCCCGAACCGGAACCTGTCTCTCCGTTCGCTCATCTCGACGAACGCAAGGCCGCTATCTACGAGAACCTGCGCGACCTGCAGTTTGAATTTCGCGTCGGCAAACTCTCCGATGCCGACTACCAGAGCACCAAGAAGGACCTGCAAAAGGAACTGGCCGCGGTCCTCTCCGAAGTGGACGCTCTCAAATTGCGCCTGAACGGCAGCGGCGCATCCAAGGCCGCCAAAGCCGCGCCCCCCGCCGCAGCCCCCGTAGCCCCCGCCAAAGCCGCCGGCTTCGTCTGCGATGCCTGCGGCGCGAAGTTCGAAAACAGTCTCAAGTTCTGCGGCGAATGCGGCAAGCCCATGAAAGCAGTGAAAGCATGAAGCCCCTGATTCTACTTCTGGCTGCCTTCCCCGCCCTGGCCGCCATCACCGGCACGGTCACCAACCAGACCACCGGTAAACCCGCGGCCAACGTTACCGTCACGCTGTACAAATTCGGCGGCGGCGGCATGGAACCGGTCGATCACGTCCAGACCGACGCGCAAGGCGCATTCAGCATCAATCAGGCCCCGGCCGCGCAAGGCCCGTCCATGGTCCGCGTGGAACAGGATGGCGTCACTTACAACAAGATGATGCCGCCCGGTACGCCCACCACCAATCTCGCCATCAGCATCTACAATGCCAGCAAGCAGGCCGCCGCCGGCGCCGTCTCCAAACACATGCTGCTGTTCGAACCCAACAACGGACAGATCACCGTCAACGAGACCATCCTTTATAAGAACGACGGCAAGACCACATGGTCCGATCCGCAGAACGGCACCCTCAAATTCTTCCTGCCCGCAGGCGCCGAGAGCACGCTCGACGTGAAAGGCAGCGCGCCCGATGGCATGCCGGTCCCCGTCCCCACGCAGAAGACCGCGCAGCCGAATATCTATGCTGCGAAATTCGAAATCAAGCCCGGCGAGACCCGCTTCGACCTGACTTACTCCGTACCTTACACCGAAGGCGCCACTTACTCCGGAAAGATCGCGACTAACGACGAGAACACCTATCTCATCGTGCCCAACGGCGTCACCCTCGACGGTCAGAATCTGAAAGACCTCGGCCAGGAACCGCGCACGCAGGCCCGCATCTTCGGCCTCCAGACCAACAGCTACAGCGTCAAACTTTCGGGCGCCGCCGTCCCCACACCCGACGCCGCGGCTGCCGACCAGCCCGACAACAGCGGCCCTCAGATCGAACAGATCATGCCGCGGATTTACACGCAGCTCTGGCCCATTCTCGGGATCACGCTCGGCGTTCTGGCGCTGGGTTTCATCCTGCTCTACCGATCGAAGGAGCCAAATGAGCGCGGTCGAAATTGACGGCGTCTGGAAGTTCTACGGCGACTATCCCGCGCTGAAGAACATCCGGCTCACTGCCGAACCCGGCGCCTGCCTGGCTCTGATCGGCCGTAATGGCGCGGGCAAAACCACCCTGCTCCGCATCATCGCCGGCTTCAACCGGCCCGGCAAAGGCCAGGTCCGCATCTTCGGCAAGGAGCCGCGCGAGACTGAGACCCGCCATAAAATCGGCTTTATCGGCCACGGCATCTCCGTGTACGACGAACTCTCCGCGCTCGAGAATCTGATTCTCTACGCCCAGCTCTACAACCTGCCCGACCCGCGCCGTTCGGCCCTGGAGTGGCTCGACCGCACCGGCTTGGCGCGCGTCGCCTCGGGACTGGTCCGCGAGTTCTCCCGCGGCATGCGTCAGCGTCTCGCCGTGGCCCGCGCCTTTCTTCATGAACCCAGCGTGCTGCTGCTCGACGAGCCGTTCACCGCGCTCGACGATAAAGCCATCGCCGTCCTCCAGCGGCTGCTGCGTGAAGCCCTCGAACAGGGCAAAACCATTGTCATGTCGACCCACCAGTTGCGGGAGGCCCTCGAGCTCTCCTCGCACGTCGCGATGTTGAACCGCGGTCAGGTTGCATTTCACGGCCCGTGCACGCCGGAGATGGTCTCCGATCCCGGGTACGTTTACGCGCGATACGGTGAGGCTTGATGAGCTTCTTTCACCAGGCACTTGTGATCGCTGTCAAAGATCTCCGCGCTGAACTCCGAACCAAGGAAGCCATTAACTCGTCCTTCGCATTCGCGCTGGTAATCCTGCTGCTCTTCAGCTTCGCCTTCGATTCCTTCGAAGAGACCACGCAGCAGATGGCCGGCGGCCTGCTCTGGATTGTCTTCGCCTTCGCCGGCACCCTGATTCTCAATCGCAGCTTCGCCCGCGAATTGCCCAACGATTGCCTCGACGCGCTGATCGCCGCGCCTATCAGCGGCGCCGCCCTGTTCCTCGGCAAGGCCATCGCCAATTTCGTCCTCGTGATGGCCGTGGAACTGATCTCGCTGCCGGTCTTCGGCATCTTCTCCAACGTGCATTGGACGCGCCAGTTTCCCGAACTCTTCCTCGTGCTGATTCTGGGAAGCTGGGGCATGACCGTCATCGGCACCATCTTCAGCGCGCTCACCGTCAACATCCGCCTGCGCGAAGTGATGCTGCCCATGCTCACCTACCCGATCCTGATTCCGCCCCTGATGGGCGCCATGCAACTGACCTCCGGCCTGGTGGCCGGCACTCCCATCGCACCCGACACCGTGGTCTGGTTGAAGGTGCTGATCGGTTTCGACATCGTATACACCGCCGTGTCCCTGTTCCTGGTGGAGACGGTGCTAGTAGGATAGACAAATATGCGTAACAAGATTCTGTACGCTCTCGGCGCCCTGGCGCTGATCATTCTGATCCGCGACATTCTCGCCATCACCCAACTGCCCGACGAGAAGTATCAGGGGGCCATCTTCAAGATCATCTTCTTCCACGTGCCGGTGGCCATCACGGCGCTCACCGCGTCGGCCGTGGCCCTGATTGCCAGCGTGCTCTTTCTGGTCACCAAGAATTTCTTCTTCGACGCTCTGGCCGTGGCCGTCACCGAAGTCGGATTGGCCTTCCTGGCCGCGAACCTCATCACCGGCTCCCTCTGGGGCCGCGTCATCTGGGGCGTGTATTGGGCCTGGGACGCGCGCCTCACCTCGGCGCTGGTCTGCTGGCTCCTCTATGCCGGCTACCTGATGCTGCGTCACGCCATCGAAGAGCCCACGCAGCGCGCCACCTTTGCCGCGGTCTTCTCCATCTTCGCGTTCATCGACGTGCCCATCGTCATCTTCTCCATCAAGTGGTGGCGCACGCAGCATCCCCAGCCCGTCTTCTGGGGCGGCGGCAGTTTCCCGAAGGACTGGATGCCCTTCTTCCTCTGGAACATGCTGGCCATGCTCCTGATTGGAACCGTATTCACCATGACCCGGCTGCGGCAGGAAGAATCGCAGCGCGAACTAGACTATCTGCGCCGTCTGGCGCATTCCATGTGAGGCAATCGATATGAACATCGCACCCTTCGCGCTCCTCTTCCAGTCCGTGGAAGACATCCTGATGGAGAAGCAGCGCCTCCAGCACAATTACGAGTTCCTCAGCTACGGCCTCATCGCCGCCTGGCTCATCCTGGTGGTCTACGTCCTCATGATGGTCAGCCGCGAGCAGAAACTGAAAAAGCAAATCAGCGACCTGAGGGCTATGCTGGAAGAGAAGCATTAGATCTGCTGCTCCGCCAGGACCCTAAATTCGATGAGATCCGTCCTCGCCTGGCCCGCGCGCTCGCCGAGTGTTGGAACGGCGTTTCCCGTCCAACATCGAAGCCCGCGACAATCGCGAAATCCTGCTGCATCACTGAGAGACCACGCTGGACAGGGTCGACGAAAGGCGATCGTCCGTCCTACTCGTATCGCAGAGCGTCGATGGGATTGATGCGGGAGGCTTTGACGGCGGGGTAGATGCCGAAAATGACTCCTACGGCGACGGAGACTCCAAAGGCGATGAAGACCGACGAATTGGTGACAATGGTCTTCCATTCGGCGGTGCGGGCGATCAGCCAGGCGAGGAAAAAGCCGAAGGCGATGCCCAGGAGACCGCCGCCTACCGAGATGAGCACCGATTCGGTGAGGAACTGGCGGACGATGTCAAAACGGCGGGCGCCGATGGAACGGCGGACTCCGATTTCCCGGGTGCGCTCCATGACGGTGGCGAGCACGATGTTCATAATGCCGATGCCGCCGACCAATAGAGAGATCGCAGCAATGGCGACCATCACGTAGGTAAAGATGGTCTGGGTGCGCTGCTGCTGGGCAAGCAGGGCGGCGGGGATGGTCACCGTGAAGTCCTGCGTATTGTGGTGGGTGGAGTTCAGAACGGCGGTGACGACTTTGGCAACCTCGATGCTATCGGCGTCGTTTTTGAGCCGGAGTTCGATGCCATCGAGATCGTCCTTCATGGAACTGCTCTGGTCGTAGAAGCGGTACTGGAAGGTGTTCAGCGGGATGTAGACGATGTTGTTGATGTCCTGCATGGTGCCGCCGCTGTTTTGCGATCCCGCCATGAGTTGTTCGGCGAGAACGCCGACGACTTCCAGCCAATTGTCGTTCACCTTGACGTACTTGCCGATGGCGGAGCCGTAGCCGAGGAGATTGACCTTGGCGCCTTCGCCGAGCACGCAGACGGTGGCGCTGGCATCGTCGTCAGCGTCGTCGAAGAACTTGCCTTCGGCGAGGCGGAGACTGTGGATTTCGCCATAGGACGGCGAGACGCCGAAGAGTTCTGGGACGTCGCGGGAAGGCTTGGGCAGAACGCGCGCGGGGTGCAGGGTGCGGCGCGCGGAGAGCGTATCGAGGCCTTCGATATTGGCTTTGAGAATGCGGACGTCGCGCTCTGAGAGTCCGGGAGAGGAGCGGCGGCGCTGCTGGAATTCCTCGCGGCTGGTAGTGGGTCGCGAATCGACCAGGACGTTGTGGACGCCGAGTTGTTCGATGAAGCGGAGCGACTCCTCCTTGGCGCCCGACCCGATGGCCAGCATGCCGATGACGGAACCGACGCCGAAGACGATGCCCAGAGCCGTGAGCATGGTCCGGGTGGCCTGCGCTTTGAGGTTGGTGAAGGCCTGTCGAAAATCCGAGAAGAGGTTGGTGATCATTGCTGAATGGCTTTCATGGCGCCGGATTTCTGATCGCCGGGGGCCTTGTTCTGGACGTCGGGATTCGACATGGCGATGACCTCGCCTTCGTTGATGCCGGTGAGGACGGCCTGGCTTTCGCTGGCGCGGACGAGATTGACATCGTGGGGCATGAAGCCTTTGGGCGACTGCAGGTAGACGAACTTGCGGCCATCGCGTTCGAAGAGGGCCTGGGAGGGCACCCAAATCACATTTTCGAGAGCTTCGACGGTGATGGTCATGTTGGACGTTTCACCGGGGCGGAGTTCGGGCGCCGGGTGGTCGAGCATGATGCGGGCTTCGAACTGACGATTCCAATTGGGTCCGCTGGTGCCGCCGATGGATTTGACGTGACCGGGGAACTGGCGGCCGGGGAGGGCAATGACGCCGATGGAGACGGCCTGTCCCTGAGCGAGGTGGCCGCGATCGAGTTCGCCGATCTGGGCGCTGACTTCCCAATCCTTGAGGTCGGGAATCTGCGCCACGGCCAGGCCGGGGCGCACGGTGTCGCCGAGTTGGAAGGGCTGGAGGGGCATGCCCGGATATATCATGTTGAGGTTGAAGGTATTGGCCTGAACATTCACATAACCGGCGCTTTTCGCTTTCAGGGTCATGCTGTCAATGACGTGCTGCGCGGTCTCGGCAGTGACTTTGGCGCGGTTCAGAGCGGCCTGCTGGATGGCAGTGCCGGCGTTGGCGGTAGCCTTCTTATCGGTGACGTCCTGAGTGGCCTGGCGGAGGCGATTTTGAGCCTGTAGAAGGGCGATATCGTTCTGCTTGGCCTGAATGGCGGGGAGGAGCGGGTTGCGGCGCACTTCGAGAGCGGCGAGTTTGACGTCGGATTGAGCGGAGAGGAGGGTGTAATTGGCCTCGACGTCGGTGGAGGTGGCGGTGGCCTGGGCCTGGATGACCTGCTGCTGGGCTTCGGCGAGATCGGCCTGGGCTTCGCGGAGATTGTATTCCTGAGCGGTGGTGTCGAACTGGACGACGATGTCGCCGGGCGCGACGAGTTCGCCGGGGTCGCGGAGGTAGGTGATGGCCATGGTGTCGGAGCCGGTCATGGGGGCGACGAGCATCTCGGAATTACCGCCCTGGAGCTCGCCGCGGGCTGCGACGGCGATGATGACTTTGCCGCGCTTCACGCGGGTGGTGGGGGGTCCGGGGGTGGTGGTTTCGGCGGCTACGTTGATGAGCCGTTTGGCGCCCCAGGCGATGGCACCGAGGATAGCCAGGACAACGACGGCGATGAGGATTCGGGCTTTCATGATAGGGAGGAATGGTTAGCAGGCGGAAGCGCCTGGCCTACTTTGCGGCGAAGCGACTGCGGGGTGGTCACTTCTTTTTGTCCTTCTGGGTGGCCACGTCGACCATGGCGACCATGGAACCGGCGGGGACTCCGGAGATGGCGATCTCGTCGGGATTGCGGGCGAGCACCTGGACTTCGGTGGCGGTGTAGTTGCCTTTTTCTTCGACGTAGACCACGGCTTTTCCAGCGTGGGTGAAAAGCGCCTTGGCCGGGATGCTGGTGGCGTTGGGGATGCGGTTGATAATGATATCCATGCCGCCGTTCATGCCGGGTTGGAGACGCGAATCGGCGCGCGCGAGGGGAGACCAGGCCTTAAAGCTGCGCGTGCGGGGCCATTCGTTGCTCTGTTCGGCGAGGGGGGAGATGGAGCCGACTTTGGCGGGGATGGAGAGTTCCGGGAGAGAATCGATGCGGACGATGGCCTGCTGTCCGACGGCAATCCGGCCGCGGTCGGTTTCTTCGATCTTGCCTTCGAGCTGAAGCGTGGTGAGATCCGGAATTTCGGCCAGGGACATGCCGGCGAACACGTTGTCGCCGACTTTGAAAGGCTTGGCGTCCATGTTGCCCTGCGTATAGTTGGTAGAGAAGACGAGGAAGCCGGTGAGGGGCGAGCGGATTTCCATTTGAGAAATGCGCGTCTTGGTGATATCGACGTCGGATTGGGCGTTGTCGCGCTGGCGGGTGAGGGAGCCGATGTGCGAGGTTTCCGAGGCGCGGTGCAGGGCCACGGTGGCCTGCTGAGTCTTGAGGCGCTGTTCGGCAATGCCGAGGGCGATCCGGCTTTCTTCAGCCTGGATCTGGCCGACGATTTCCTGTTTGGAGACTTCGAGTTTGGCGCGCTCCACGGTGAACTGGGCGTCGGCCAGATCGCTATTGTCCTGGTCCAGGGTAATGCGGGATTGGGCGACGGTTTGATCCAGCGTGGCCTGGAGTTGGCGGAGTGTGGCGTCCTTCTGCTGCAACTGCTGCTGGGCGGCGCTGGAATCGAAACGGATCATGGAGTCGCCCTCGTGAATCATGGTTCCGGAGGGGGCCAGCCAGGCGATGCGAAGCTGGGGGACGATGGGGGCGTAGACGGTTTTGGACCGGGCGGCTTTGAGTTCTCCGCGGGAGCGGATGATGACCAGGAAATCACCCTTGTGAACGGGGGCGACGGGAAGAGTAAGAATGGCTTGAGCCTGGCGGAAGCGGTAGATACCGGCGGAGGCGCCTCCGATGAGACCAAGGAAAACGAGAAAGATAAGCCAGGAGCGGAGGCGTTTGCGGCGGGGGCTCATCGGGAGGCTCCGTCGGGCACTACCTGCTCGATGACCACGGCGGCGGAGAGATCGGGAAGGAGTTGGGGAACGGCTTTATCGATGTGAAAGACGGCCGTGAAAGTCTTGATGGGGCTGCCCCATCCGGAGGAGGCCACGGGGCTGGCGTACTCGAAATGGCCGGGTAGGGAGAGGTCGGGGTAGGCGTCGAGATGGACGGTGGCTTTGACGCCGGCGACCAGGGCGGCCACATCGGGCTCGCCGACCGAGCAGCGCACCTGCATCTCAGTGGGGTCGAAAATGCTGATGAGCGGCTGGCCGCGGTAGAGCTGATCGCCTTCCTGGGCATGGCCCATGGAGTTGGCGCGGAAGATGTTTTCGTGGGCGACCATGCCGGAGAGGGGCGCTTTCAGGGTGAGCTTATCGATGTTAGTCTGGGCCCGCTCCATGGCGACTTTCTGGCGTTCGCGCTGGAGTTCGAGGACGCGGAAGGCGGCGGCGTCGGCGGTATCGTGGAGCGCATTGGACTTGGTGACGCTTTCGACGTGAGCTTTGGCAATGGCGGCGCGCTGTTCGAGTTTGAGGCGATCGATCTCGCTGAGGACCGGACCCTTGCGGAGTTCCTGGGTGGCAACGGCGAGATCGGCCTGGGCCTGCTTGAGATCGGTAGCGCGGCGTTCGGCGTCGGCGGTGTTGGCGGCGCGTTTTTGGTCCACCTGATGGCCGTAATCGTCATAACGGCCTTTGGCGTCACGGGCGGTATCCATCATATTGGTGGCGTCGAAGGTGGCGATGACATCCCCCTCTTTAACGGAGGCCCCATTCTCGATGAGATGGGTGAGGGTCATGGCGCCGTAGTTGCCTTGAATCTGGGGAATGAGGATTTTGGAGGAGTGGACGGCCTGGACGGTGCCGGTGACGCGGACTTCGCGTTTGAGCCGCTCCTGGGCGGTTGGCGTGGGCTGGCCGGCCGCCGCGTGAGTGACGGGTGGTACGGGCCGCGAACAGGCGGCCAGCGAAAAGAGCAGCAAAACGGCTGGAAAATGGCGCACTCGACACCTCACATCCAAGGTTCGATGATTTGACGTCACGCGAGCCGAAAGAGTTGATATCGGATTCAAAGATCAGTATAAGTGAAATACACCCCGTACAC
>DASZMZ010000291.1:0-9565 GCA_035551455.1 Candidatus Sulfopaludibacter sp. | reverse complement strand
CTTTGTTTTACGTGTTCGCCATGCTGGCGTTGAATTACGGCATGGCGGCCATCGGCGGCATCCACATTCAAGCCTCACCCTGGCTGCTGATCGTGTATCCGTTCGTGCGCTACGCCGTGTTCAGCGCTATCGCGATGATGTTGGTCACGGTGATGCATCCCATCGTGTCGTTCGGGATTGTGCTGGTGATGTCGATTGCCGCGCAGATCGTGGCGCCTTCATCGACGCCGCCGCAATTCATGGCACCCTGGGTGCGCAAGACGCTGTTCGACATTCTGCCGTCCACCAACGCGCTGTCGGAAATCCGCTTCCTCACGGTGACGCGCGCCACACTCCGCGGCGCACCCTGGTCGGACCACGCGCTCACACTGGCCTACGGTTTGAACTACGCCCTGGTCTGTTTCCTGCTGGCTGCGTGGTTCTTCCGCAATCGCACGCTTTCCCGGGATTAAAGCGAGTGCGGCCTCGGGTGCGCGACACGAAAGTGGAACGGCGTGGATTCCAATCAGAGCCGCGCCCGTAAGGAGCGTTGCCGCATACACGCTCATGACATCACCTTGCTCGGCGACTACGTACTGCATCGCCGCCGAGACATGCTGCGGTTCCACAGACCTCATCTGGTTCAGACGACTACTGGCATAAGCCTTAAATCGCTCATGACCCGTTCCGGAGGATCCTCGGCTTCTACCACCGTATGCACGTGACTGCTTCGCCCGCACTACAGCGTCGTGGCGGATCCGGTCGAGGTGATAGCGGGATTAATCCATACGTTGCCCCTCGAAGCCGACCCGCGTGGAATTCTCTTCCAAATCGGTGTCGATGCGTCGCCGCGGAGGTGGCAGCCGTAGCAGGCAAAGGTAATCAGGTACGTCAACGGAATGTCACCCAATGTCACCCACGCTTCCTTTACGGTCGCGGCTTCGCTTGGCGTACTCCTACGCTTGGATCCCTTCGATTGGCGGCTCTTTCGCCAAACGTCCCACTTCCATGTCGCGCACCCGTGCGGCCTGCGCGACCAGAAATCGCGCAGGCCTCGGATATAAGGTCTAGGCTGGCTGCTTTTTGCGCGGGCGCGAGGTCCGCTTCTTGGTGTTGCCGTCGCTGGACTGCTTGCGCGGTGCGCGGGGACGGCGCTGGACTTTCGGTGGCGGCAGCGGTTCTGGAATTTCGCCGGTCGCGGTGGGCTGGCCGGGAACGATGGGCTGCGGCTCGTCGATTTCTTCCTCTTCGAGCGGCATGACGGGTTCGGGCTCCGGCGGCGGGGCCGGCGGATGGAATTCCGCGCCGAGGAAGACGATGAGACCCTTCTCTTCGTCGGCCTGAATGCGAACCAGACCCTTGTCCTGCGCGAAGTTCAGCAACTCGCTGAATTCCTGGAAGCCATACTCGCGCGGCTCGAAAGAGGGATGCTCCTGCTTCACCCACTCGGCCAGCTCTTCGGCCAGAGCGCCGTCGTCGATCTCGATGCGGTGCAGTTCCAGAATGTCGCGGAGCAGCGGAATGGCCTGCTCGGGCTTGGCGCCGGGTTTCTCCGGAGCGGCTCCACCGCCCTTCATGCGGATCATGTAACGGCCTTCGCCGCCGGTCACTTCCACAAAGTCGGCCTTCTGCAGTTTCTCCACGAAGTCCGTGAAGGAACTGGCGCCGTACGCCTTCTCATTGAAAGTGGAATCCAGCTGCAGCATGGTGGACTTGAGGAGTCCGAGTTGCGGGCGAACTTCGCGGCGTTCCAGGACGCCGAGAGCGCGCTCCACCAGCGGCATTGCCTGGTTCAGATCGAGCGCCACGCGTTTGTGCGGCGGACGCTGCTGCTGTCCCTGTTGACCCTGCTGACTCTGACCCTGCGGCCCTTGTTGGCCCTGTTGCGGCGGCGGCGGCGGACCCTGCTGTTGCGGCTGTTGTTGCTGTTGCTTCTCCTCGCGCTGCTGCTGCTGTTGCTGCTGTTCGCGGTGTCCCTGAGAGCGTGGGCGCGGATCGTCGATGATCGATTCGTAGGCCACGAACTCGTGGCAGTTCTTTTGCAGGATCGTGCTGGTAAAGGCGCGCCCGCCTACCACGTAGATCCGCTTATCATACTGTTTCAGCTTATTCACGAGCGCGATGAAATCGCTATCTCCACTTACGATGGCGTAAGCGTTGATGTGATCGTGGGTGAAAGCCATTTCCAGCGCATCGAGCGCCAGGTTGATGTCGGCCCCGTTCTTGTCGCCGCGCGGCGACGGGTCGCGTTGAACCATCTGCACGGCGTGCTCGCTGAGCGCGCGTGTAGCTGATTCCTGACGTCCCCAATTCGCATACGCGAACTTGGTGACGATTTCGCCGCGTTCTTTGAGCGCGTCGAGCACGGCAGCCACGTCGAACTCGCGGTGCAGAGTGCTCTTCACGCCAATCTCGATATTATCGAAATCGATGAAGACGGCGATCTTCAGTTTCTGTTCCATGTTGAAATCCTTAAATCCGGCATCCGGTGAGGGAGAACGAAATGTTCGCCTCGCCAGATAGGCCGGAGTACCGCTTTCAGACTTCCCGTCCGAAGGCGGCGCAGATACGGCTATTCGCCTCATGCGTAGTTTATCCTAATTTACCGTTCGGTATTACACCGTCCGCCGTGAAGGGCTTCCGCAGACGGCCTGCGAGCTCCGCGCCCCGCTCGAACTCCTGCTGCACCTGTCTGGTGCGCAGGTTCTCGCGTATATGTTCCAGTTTCTGAATGTAAGCTCCGAGGGCGCGATCAATGGGTTCAGTGTTCGTTGCAAGTATATCGCGCCACAGCTCATAAGAGCTGAGGGCTAATCTGGTCATGTCCGTGAGACCAGGACCGGCCACGGACAATCGCTCCGGCGGCTCGAGTTCTTCCGCCACGGTGGACGCCAATGCCGTAGAGGCCAGTTGCGCCAGGTGAGACGTGAGGGACACGACGCGATCGTGCTCCTCGGGATTCATGCTCAGCGGCTTCGCGCCCAGCAGGTGCAGCCAGTGGACGAAGTCCTTGGCTTGCGGCGATGCCAGGTCGGCCGGATCTTCCGGCGTCAACACCCACGTGGCGCCGCGGAACAGGTCGGGGTCCGCCGCCGCTGCGCCGCGCTTCTCTTTCCCGGCCATCGGGTGGCCGCCCAGAAAACGGCAGCGCGTGATTTCCTGCAGGGCGAGGTCGGCAATTTCGCATTTGGTGCTGCCGGCGTCGGTGACCAGGGCGTCTTCGCGCACCAGCGGATTGAGATGACGGACGGTGTCGAGGATGCGGCCGATGGGCTGCGCCAGGAAGAGCAGGTCGCACGCGCCCGCCGCTTCGGCGAGCGGCGCGGCGCGGTCGATGGCGCCGGCCGCGAGCGCTTCCGCGATCGCTTTCGGCGAGCTGACGCCCAGGATGGGGCCGGTGAATCCGGCTTTGCGCAGACCCAGGCCGAAGGATGCGCCAATCAGTCCGGTTCCAATAATTGCGACGCTTTTCATGGAATCGCCTGCCAATTTTCAAGCCGGCTCGCAGCAGGAGTATCGTAGCCGTCCAGGGCTGCACTCTGCGCGATTTGTTGGCCGAGCCCCACTCGGCTGGACAGGCTGAAGCCTATCCTACGTGGCCGCGGGAGGTTTCCGATGCTTTCAACCGTACGCTTCATGCCGTTCTTCCCACAGCTCCTGCGATCAGGCGCAACTGGCCCATCAATTCTTCAAACTGCGCCGGACGCAGACTCTGTGCTCCGTCGCTCAGGGCATGCTCCGGGTCGGGATGGACTTCGATGAGCAGTCCGTCGGCCCCCGCCGCGACCGCGGCGCGAGCCATCGGAGCCACTTTGTCCCGGCGTCCGGTGGCGTGCGAAGGGTCGGCCACAATCGGCAGGTGCGAGAGCGTCTTCACCACCGGGATGGCCGAGATATCCATGGTATTTCGCGTGTACGTCTCGAACGTGCGGATGCCGCGCTCGCAGAGGATCACCTCGTAGTTGCCGCCCGACAAAATATATTCGGCCGACAGCAGCAGTTCTTCCACCGTAGCAGCGATGCCCCGTTTGAGCAGCACCGGCTTGCGCTGATTGCCCAGTTCGCGCAGCAGATTGAAATTCTGCATGTTGCGCGCGCCCACCTGCAGAATGTCCGAGTAAGTGGAGACCAGCGGGATTTGCGAAAGCTCCATCACTTCGCTGATGACCAGCAGACCGTGACGGTCGGCCGCATCGCGGATCAGCCGCAGTCCCTCTTCGCCCAACCCCTGAAAACTATACGGCGAGCTGCGCGGCTTGAAAGCGCCGCCGCGAATGAACTGGGCCCCGGCGCGCGCCACCACTTCCGCCGACTCCTCGATCTGCTCCCGGCTCTCCACGCTGCACGGCCCGGCCATCACCACCACGCGGTCGCCGCCAATTTCCACGCCGCCCACCTTGACGATGGTGCCGCCGGGCTTGAAACTCCGGCTGGCCAGTTTATACGACGAGACAATCCGATGGGCTTCCTTGACGCCCTCCATCACCTGGAAAATCTCCAGATCGAATTTCTCTTCGCCGCCCACGCCGCCCAGCACCGTATGCATTACGCCGGTCGAGCGGTGAACGTTGAATCCGAGCTCGACCAGACGGCCGATCACGGCGTCGATCTGCTCTTCGGTGGCTCCCTGCTGCATCACGACTAACATCTATTTGACTCCGTCCGATTTCATGCGCTCGCGTTGGATCTGCCGCATTTCGTCGATCACGCGTTCGAAGATGCGCCGGAGCGCCTCGGCAGGCATCGGACCCTGGTTGGACTTCGTCACGTTGGCGAACACCATCTCTTCCCGCCGGGGCTCGTACACCGGCAATTGCGCCTCGCGCTTCACCCGTCCGATGGTTTCGACCACGCCGGTGCGCTCGTTGAGCAGTTCGACAATGCGGCGATCCACATCGTCGATCAGGACGCGCAGCTCGTCCAGCTTGCGCCGGGCATCTTCTTCGGTCATGCGTGCGCTCCAAACCCGCGCTTCAATTCGCGCGTCAAAGATTCGAGTTGGAGTTCGAGCGAGGGATTGTCGCCGTTCTGCTCAATGCAGCGCACAATCGCGCTGCCGACCACCACAGCCTCCACCTGTCCACTCAACTCGGTGACGTGTTCGGCCTTGGAGATGCCGAAACCGACCGCGAGAGGAAGGTCCGTCACTGCGCGCATGTGGCGGACCAGCGGAGCGACATGTGCCGAGAGCGATTCCTGGACGCCGGTGACACCCGTTCGCGAAACCAGGTACACAAACCCAGTGGAGTATTGCGCCACCAGTTTGAGGCGGCGTTCGGTGCTGGTGGGCGCGGCCAGGAACACCGTGTCCAGACCATGGCGGTGCATGGCGGCCACGTATTCGTGCGCCTCATCCACCGAGGCGTCCGTCAACAGGCAGCCATCGATTCCGGCTGCCGCCGCATCCTGCGCCAGGCGTTCCATCCCGTAGCGCACCACCGGATTCAGATAGGTGAACAGCAGCAGAGGCACCTGGCTGGTCCGGCGAATCTGCGCCGCGATCTCGAGCACTACTTTGAGGCTGGTGCCCGCCTTCAGGGCGCGTTCACCGGCGCGTTGGATGACTGGACCATCGGCGATCGGGTCGGAGAAAGGCACGCCGAGTTCGATCAGGTCCGCGCCGCCCCGCACCAGCGCGTCCACGAGAGAGGCGGTGCGGTCCGGCGAAGGGTCGCCCGCGGTGAGGTAGGCGATGAAGCCCTTGCGTTCCTCACGCTTCAGGTTGTCGAACATCTGCCCGATGCGCGTCATTGTTCGTCGAGTTCCTTCAGATTCTCGCGGTAGATATCGATATCCTTGTCGCCGCGTCCGGAGACGTTGACCAGGAAAATCTTGCCTTTCGCGGCCGGCGCGCGTTTGATGGCTTCGGCGACCGCGTGGGAGGATTCGAGCGCCGGAATAATACCCTCCGTACGAGAAAGCAGAACGGCGGCGGCCAGGGCTTCGCTGTCCGACGCCGCCACGTATTCGGCGCGCGCCCTGTCGTGCAGAGAGGCATGCTCGGGGCCGATCATGGCGTAATCCAAGCCGGCCGAAACGGAGTGAGTGAGCGCGATCTGCCCGTTTTCATCCTGCAGCACGTAGCTGTACGCGCCCTGCAAAACGCCCGGCGCGCCCCCGCGGAATCGGGCGGCATGTTCGCCGGTGGCGCTGCCTTTGCCGCCGGCTTCGATGCCCACCAGTTGCACGTCCGCATCCTTCACGAAGTCGTAGAAGATGCCGATGGCGTTGCTGCCTCCGCCCACGCAGGCGAAAATCGTGTCGGGCAGTTTGCCTTCGGCTTCCAGAATCTGCCGCCGCGCCTCTTCTCCAATGATCTTCTGGAAATCGCGCACCATCATCGGGTACGGGTGCGACCCCAAGGCCGAGCCCAGCAGGTAATAGGTATCGCCCACGTTGGTGACCCAATCGCGCATGGCCTCGCTGATGGCGTCCTTTAAAGTGCGCGCGCCGGCCGTGACGGGTTCTACCTTCGCGCCCAGCAGTCGCATGCGGAAGACGTTGAGCCTCTGACGGCGCATGTCTTCCTCGCCCATGTAGACCACGCACTCCAGGCCGAACAGCGCGCATACCGTAGCGGTGGCGACGCCGTGCTGTCCCGCGCCGGTCTCGGCGATGATGCGTTTCTTGCCCATGCGGCGCGCCAGCAGCGCCTGACCCAGACTGTTGTTGATCTTGTGAGCGCCGGTGTGCAGCAGGTCTTCCCGCTTGAGCCAGATGCGCGCTCCGCCCAAACTCTCGGTGAGGCGCTTGGCGAAATACAGCGGCGTGGGACGGCCGGCATAGTGGTGCAGCAGTCCGGCCAACTCGGCCTGGAAAGCCGGGTCCTCGCGCGCCTCCAGATACGCCTTTTCCAATTCCTCAATGGGCGCCATCAGGACTTCCGGCACGTAACGGCCGCCGTAAGGTCCGAAGTGTCCGCCCTCGTCGGGTTGCGGGGTCATAGGTGCAGCGCCTCTCGGGCCGCTTGCAGAAACTCGTTCATTTTCTTGTGGTCCTTTTTGCCGGGAGCGCTTTCGATTCGGGAACAGGCGTCCACGCCCCAGGGATGCGCCGCGGCGATGGCCGCCGCCACGTTCGATGCGTCCAGCCCGCCGGCCAGAATGATGCGCCTTGAATCGACGGCAGCCCGGCTCCAATCGAAAGTCTTGCCGGCCCCGCCGTAAAGATCACCCGCCGGTCCGTCCAGCAGCAGGGCTTCCGTCCGGCCGTTCCAGTACGCCGAAAGATCGAGGCCGCCGGTGACGCGGGCGGCTTTCCAGACGGCGGCGCTGGTGGGATATTCTTCCAGCGGCTCTTCACCGTGGAGTTGTGCCACGTCCAAGGCGGCTATGGCGACAATCTGCTCCACCGTGGCGCGGGGCTCATTCACAAACACGCCGACGCGCCGCACGCTCGGCGGAGTGGCGATTTGGGCGGCGGCCTCAGGCGCGATGTAGCGGGGGCTGCGCGGATAAAAGTTGAAGCCGATGGCAGTGGCGCCTCCGGCGATTGCGGCCGCGGCGTCTTCCGCATTGGTAATGCCGCAGACTTTCACGATCATGCGCCCACCAGTTGGCGCAGCGCCGACGCCGGGTCGCCCGACTTCATCAGATGCTCGCCCACCAGGAAGGCGGTGTACCCCGCGGCGCGCAGCGTGGCGACATCTTGGGCGTCATGGATGCCGCTTTCGCTCACCAGAAGGGCACTCGCCGGCATATGTTCCGCCAGCGCGAGCGAGGTCTCCAGCGTGACCTCAAAGGTGTTGAGGTTGCGGTTGTTGACGCCGATGAGGTCCGCTCCGGCGGCTATGGCGAGGTCCAGTTCCTGCCGGTTGTGGACTTCCACCAGCGCGGCCATCCGGTACCGCGCCGCCGTCTCGCGGAAGTCGCGAATCTGGCGCTCGGTAAGAATCGCGGCGATCAACAGAATCGCGTCGGCGCCATGTGCGGCGGCCTGCAGAATGTGCGCCGGTGCAATCGTAAAATCTTTGCGCAGCACGGGGATGGCGACCGTCGCGCGCGCCGTTTCCAGGTCTGCCAGGCTGCCCTGAAAGAAGGCCTCGTCGGTCAGCACGCTCAGGGCGGAAGCGCCTCCGCATTCGTATTGGGAGGCGATGCGCGCCGGATCGAAATCGTGAGACAGAATGCCCTTACTGGGCGAGGCTTTCTTCACTTCGGCGATGATGGCCGGAGCGCGTGCCGCCAGGGCAGCGCGGAAATCGCGGCGTCCGGCGATGCGCAGTTCCGCCGCCTGTTCCCAGGCTTCCAGGAGCGGCGCGACATGGGCCAGTTCTTCGCGCTTTTTAGCGACAATTCGGGCCAGGATGTTTGGAACTGTACTGGTCAAAGGTGATGCTTTATCGTAGCAGGTCGAGTAACGCAGGCGCTTTCACCTGCGGGATGGGAGCTAATTCCCAGCCGGGACCTTCTCCATACGATCCACGACAATCACCGGCACGGGAGCCTTCTTCGATACCAGTCTCAGGCCGAGTTGCCGTTGGATGGCGGTGAAGATGTCGTTGGCCGCGTCGACCCCCTCTGTTGGCGGCGGCAGGTTCGGTCCGCGGTCGGGCGTCCACGTGAGGGTCACATCGTATTTGCCGGTCAGGCCGGTTTCGTCGATCACCATGCGGTCCAGTTGCTGCGAGAGGCTATTGGCCAGGCGAGGTATCGTCAGGCCATTCGCCAGCAGCCGGGCCTGGCCGTTACGGAAGAGAATGATGGGGCCGGAAGCGAGAACGCCGGGCCGGAGAATCGGGAAACCATCCGCACCGATCGCGGGTCCCTTGGACTCGGCAGGTGGACTGTCGGGTTCGGGGACCTTGGCCGACGTTTCCGTTAGTTTCGGACCGTCCTTGCCGGCGACTAAGGTGTACACGGACATCTCTTTGGCATCCCGATGCTGAGCCAGTTTGAACCGCTCGGCCAGCAGGTTCCGCATCATCGCGCGGACCTGGTCATTGGTGGCTCCGGCCGGAACCTTGGCCACCAGGTCGTACGACTCCGTCTCCAGCCACCCCGGTCCCACCACCTGGTACGCCTTCACGTCGTAGGCGCGCATGATGAACATCTTCAGGCTGGTGTGCGAGGACGTAATGCGGCCCGGGTCGCCAGAGCCGGGACCGCCCATGAAGCCCATATACTGCGTCGGGGGCCCGACGGGTGTCGGTTTCAGCGAGGCGGCATCGAAGGCGATGGCCTCCTCCTGTCCGAACAGGACCGGCGCGAGGAATGACTGCCCGAGGAATAACAGCCCGAGGATCATGCGCATGGAAGAACTGACGCCAGTGCCGCGAAATTGGTTAGGCCGTCGCCGCATCATAGTATAAATCTTGTCCACTTGCGCGTCGGAATGCCACGGCCCAGGGCGGCCATGCCGAAGCCGAGTTTGATGATTATGAGCGGCTTACTCCATATAGGAGCCCCTTCGGGTGCGATGCCGGTCAGTGGCAATCCGCCTGCTGATTGTGAGAGGCATGAGACCGGATTGCCACGTTTCGGAACGGCTGAAAGGATGTTGCGATCATTGTGGAAGCTGGCCCAGCCGGCTGCACATGCCCGAAGAAGTCCACGGCTGGTACTGTCCACAGTGCTGCCCCGTATGT
>DASZMZ010000290.1:0-29588 GCA_035551455.1 Candidatus Sulfopaludibacter sp. | reverse complement strand
TAAGCGCAGTAATGCGTTGAGCTTACCGTTACTAATTGCCCGTTCGGCTTGACCATAAAATTTACTACGTATACAAATTAAGCTGTTCTTTCCGCTGAAAGTGTTTAAGCCCGTCAATATTCAGAGTCAGAGGACCTCACGGTCCTGCTGATAGTCGCCAGTTTCTGGGTGACCATAGCGAGAGGGACCCACCCGTTCCCATCCCGAACACGGAAGTTAAGCCTCTCAGCCCCGATGGTACTGCATTCGCAAGTCTGTGGGAGAGTAGGAAGTTGCCCGGTTTATAATTAAAAGGCCTGATCTTCGGATCGGGCCTTTTTCGTTTATGCACGCCTCCCCTGTCTCCTCCCTCATCCGCACTTTCTCCGACCCGACCGACGGAGCCGCCCTCAAATCCCTCGAGCTCATCGCCCTGCTCCTCGACTCCGTCCCCGACCCCTTCAGCCGCCACCACTTCACCCCCGGCCACATCACCTGCACCGGACTCGTCCTCGCCCCCGACCACGAACGCGTCCTCCTGATCCATCACCGCCGGCTCGACCGCTGGCTCCTCCCGGGTGGCCACGTCGAGCCCGAAGACGCCGAAATCTGGGACGCCGCCCGCCGCGAAGTCATCGAGGAGACCGGGGCCGCCCTCGTCCCCTCCGGCCACCCGCCCCTCGCCGGACTCGACGTCCACGGCATTCCCGCCGCCAAGGGCGAACCTTACCATCTCCACCACGACATCCTGTTCTACTTCCGCGCCGATAGCCTCCAGACCCGCGTCTCCCCCGAGTCCCACGCCGTCCTCTGGTGCGCCCCCGCCGACTTCGACCGCTACCAAATCCCCGACAACACGCGCCGCGCCTACTTCCGCATGCGAAAATTGTCCTTTACCCCATGAAGACTTTCACAATTGCAGTGATCGCTGGTGATGGCGTCGGAACTGAGGTCATCCCGCAGAGCAAGCGCGTTCTGGAGCAAGCCGGTAAAAAGCACAACGTTACCTTCGCCTTCCAGGACTTTGAATGGGGCGCGGAACACTTCTTCCGCTGGGGACGCATGATGCCAGCCGGCGCCATTGACCTCCTCCAGCCCTGCGACGCCATCCTGCTCGGCGCCGTCGGCCACCCCGAGATCCCCGACCACACCACCCTCAACGGCCTCCTCCTCCCCATCCGCCGCGCGTTCGATCAGTACGCCAATGTGCGCCCCGCCTACCTTTACCCCGGCGTCCAGTCGCCCCTCGCCAAGCCCCGCGGCGGCGATATCGATTTCGTGGTGGTCCGCGAGAACACCGAGGGCGAGTACGCCCAGGTGGGCGGCTTCGTCTACCAGCTCCAGCCCGACGAGGTCGCCATCCAGACCTCCGTCTTCACCCGCCGCGGCATCGAACGCATCGTCCGCTTCGCCTTCGAACTCGCCGTCAAGCGCAACAAGCGCAAGCTCGTCACCAGCATCACCAAGTCCAACGCCCAGGGCTACAGCATGGTCCTCTGGGACCGCGTCTTCCAGGACGTCGCCGCGCAATTTCCCGAGGTCTCCACCGAATCGCTCCTCGTCGACGCCGCTGCCATGAACTTCATCCGCCGCCCCGAGAGCTTCGACGTTGTCGTCGGCTCCAACCTCTTCGCCGACATCCTCAGCGACATCTCCGCTATCATCATCGGCAGCATGGGCCTGGCCGCCAGCGCCAATCTCGACCCCCTCCGCCGCTTCCCGTCTATGTTCGAGCCGGTCCACGGCTCCGCCCCCGATATCGCCGGCAAAGGCGTCGTCAATCCGCTCGCCACGATCCTCAGCGCCGGCATGATGCTCGACCATCTCCAGATGACCGAAGCCGCACAGCAAGTCGAAGCCGCTGTCGCCGCCGTGCTCGCCGATGGCAAAGTGCGCACGCCCGACCTCGGCGGCAAGAGCAGCACCGAAGAAGTCGCCACCGCCGTCCTGGAGAAACTCGCTTAGTGGCTGCCGAGCCGAAGCGCGAAAGCACCGGCCGTCACGCCTTCCTGGTCGCGTCCGGTATTTTTCTCAGCCGTATTTTCGGTGTGGTCCGCCAGCGTTATTTCAACAAGTACTTCGGACTTTCCGACGCCGCCGACGCCTTCAACGCGGCCCTCAAGATTCCCAACGTGCTGCAGAACCTGCTCGGCGAAGGCGTCCTCTCCGCATCCTTCATCCCCGTCTACGCCCGCCTGCTCGCCGAGGGCGATGAGGAAGAATCGGGCCGGGTGGCCGGCGCCGTCTTCGCCATCCTCGCCCTGGTCACGTCTCTGGTCGTGCTCCTCGGTGTGTTCGCCGCCCCCTACCTGATCGATCTCATCGCCGCCGGCTTTTCCGAGGACAAACGAAAACTCACCATTCAGATCGTGCGCGTGCTTTTCCCCGGCACGGGCCTGCTGGTCCTCTCGGCATGGTGCCTCGGCATTCTGAATAGCCACCGTAAATTCCTGCTCTCCTACACCGCGCCCGTGTTGTGGAACGCAGTCATGATCGGCACGCTGCTCATCTTCCACAATACGGACCAGGATTCCCTCTCCGTCACCCTCGCCTGGGGATCCGTCGTGGGGAGCGCGCTCCAGTTCCTGATTCAAGTGCCCTTTGTTCTTCGTCTGGTCCGCAAGTTGCGTCCCAATCTCCAAACTCATGCCCACAACGTTCGCGTCGTAGGCAGGAGCTTTGGACCGATCGTGGTCAGCCGCGGCGTGGTGCAAATCAGCGGCTATGTCGATGCGTGGCTCGCCAGTTGGCTCGGCCGGGGCGCGGTCGCAGGGCTAGCCAACGCGCAGACCCTCTACATGCTCCCCGTCAGTCTCTTCGGTATGGCGGTGTCCGCCGCCGAATTGCCCGCTATGTCCAGTGTTCTGGGCGATGAACTGCAGGTGTCCACGTATCTCCGTCAGCGGCTGAATGCGGGCCTGCGCCAGATCGCCTTCTTCATCGTGCCTTCCGCCATGGCTTTTCTGGCGCTCGGCGACGTGATTGCCGCGGCGCTTTTCCAAAGCGGCAAATTCACCCATCAGCACTCGGTTTATGTGTGGGGCATCCTTGCGGGTTCGGCCGTCGGCCTGCTCGCCTCAACTCTTGGGCGGCTCTACTCGTCCACCTATTACGCCCTTCGCGATACGCGCACGCCGCTCCGCTTCGCCGTCGTGCGCATCATCCTCACTACCGCGCTGGGTTATGTGTGCGCGCTGCCCCTCCCGCACTGGCTCGGCATCCAGCCGCGCTGGGGAGTCGCCGGACTCACCGCTTCCGCCGGAATCGCCGGCTGGGTCGAGTTCACTCTGCTCCGTCGAACGCTGAATCAGCGCATCGGGCAGACCGGAATCCCGCGGTCCTTCGTCGCGCGCCTGTGGATCTCCGCCGCTGTAGCGGCCGCCGCCGCATGGGCCGTCAAACTGGCAATCGGACATCACCACCCCATCCTGGTAGCGATCCCCATTCTCTCCGCCTACGGCCTCATCTACTTCGGACTCTCCTATGCCCTGGGAGTGGAAGAATGCGTGACCAGCCTGAAACGCCTCTCCAGATTGCGGCGATAACTCGCCCGCGGAAGCTACGGCTTCTTGCCGCACTTCGCGAAGGTCGATGGCGTGATCGTCGCGGTGTTGTTATTCAGCCCGTCCAGCACCGCTTTGTAGGCGTCCTGCTTGTCCGCCCCCGCGTCACTCGCGCGCTTCAGCAGCGTCCTGACGCCGACCCATTCCTTCGTCACCGGATCCACCACGCTGCCATCGCCGTCCAGCGATCCGGCCTCGACATTGACTCCCGCCAGCGCCAGCGCCGCCTGATATGGCGAGGGAGGCTTGTGCAGCCAAAGTCGAAACTGAGCATACTTCTTGAACGTCTGCCTGTCGCCGTCGGCGTTTACCAGACGCAGCGTACCGTTGACCATCTTCTTGAACTCGCCGTAGTGGCGATTGATGGCGTCCTGACCCTTGCCGCCCTCCCAATACTTCGCATTCATCGCTCCCGCGCTTTGCACCGTGCAGACCTCGGGGAAATCGAGGGTCACCGCTTCGCGATCCTTCAGATGCACCGTCTTCCCCGCGACCACGTAAGTCGGGTCCGCGTAGAGCGGATCGGCCGGCAGCGAGATGCGATAGGCGCCCGCCGAGTCCGTGACCGCCTTGCCCGCTTCGGCGCCGGTGAACGCGATCTCGCGACCGGGAATGCCGGGCTCTTCGTCGCCCCGCTTGCCGTCGTGATTGAGATCCATGTACGCCGCGCCGCTCACCGTGCCGCGCAGACATCCGGCCATGCGGAACGCCCCGATGCGCGTCGAGTACGAGGCCGCTCCCTTCTTCACGTAATCGCCGACATACCAGAAGGTGCAGTCGTCGCTCGGATCCATCGCCAGCGTGGTGTAATCTTCCCAGCGATTGCCGCTCGTCTGCGCCCCCTCGCCTTCCACCAGGACCGTCTCCGCAAGCCCCAGCACGCCGGGCGCATCGTCCGTCACCCGCGCGGCGAATCGCTGACCGGCAAAGTGCGGCACGCCGCCGAAGGAGTAGCCGATCCCGATATTGCCCTGTCGATCCATGCCCGCGCTCGCCATCCACCGATAGAGTCCGTCGGGCGCATACGTACCCTGCTGGAATAATTGCGGATCGCGCTTGGCATCCAGGCGGAACTCGTACCAGCGCACGCCGCCGCCCCCCGCCTTCGTATCCACCGAGTGCAGCGCCACGATCGACTCGCGCCCGCCAACGTTTCGATACACCAGCCGCTGCATCAGCTTGTCGCCCTGCGCGTCCAGCTTGCGCGTGGTGTCCGGCTGCGACACGCAATTGGTCAACTGTCCGTTGCAGAGGTAATGATACGGGGCGACGGGAATTTTCACGGGATCGCTCAGCTTGGTGTTCTTGGGATTGGCCCAGTCCACGTGAAACTTCCAGGCATAGATGCCGTCGTCTTCAAAGACCTTCTTCAACTGCGTACCGCCGGCAGCCATCACAATATTGGGCGATCCCGCCGGTGGCACCGCCGTGCCATCGATATCGGCGTTATTCAGGAAGTTGACGTTGTCGATCACCACGCACTGCTCGGTGGCCTTGCCGCCGGTCAGCATCTTGGCGCGATCTACCACGCAGGCATGCTTCTGAATCACTTCGTCCCCGGTGCTGCTCGGAACGTAATAGCCATCGGGCCAGACCGCAGGACGCGGATAATCGGGAAATAACTTGCGGCGAAACTCGTAGCGGTAATACGGACCCAGCGGATCCGGCCCCGTGCTTAAGGCGTAGCACATTGAGTACGGCTCATCGGGACGCTCCGCAATGCGCGTGAAGATCGGCATCACGTACAGCCAGCGGCCCGCCAGTTGGTCGTACCGGACCACGGCGTCGCCATTATTGCGCGCCTCGCACACGCCCCCAAAGTCCTTGAAGATGGTGTTGGTCGGCGCCGCCCCGTAGAGCACCTTGCCCTGTTTATCGAAGACCGCCATGCGCGAGTTGACGATCTGCACGATGCGATCCGGCCCCACCGCCAGACTGTTATCAGAGGGATTCCGGCCCGCCGCGGGACCTTGCGGACCTTCGAATCCCACGCCGAGCCCATCGAAGCTCGTCACCGTTTTCGCCGCCGGACGGCCGCCCTGCGCCTTCTGCTCCACATCGACAGCCTGCCACGAGAAGACCGCCGCGGCCAGTAACGTCCCCATTACCAAGACACGTTTCAGCATTCCAGCCACGCTCTCTCCACCGCCTCTTTACACGAACCGTCCAGGTGCGGCTCCAGTGAAATCGATCCATCGAAGCCCGCCTGCCGCAGCCTCGCGAAATGCGCGCGGTAATCAATCATGCCTTCTCCCGCCGCCACCCATTCCGGATGCGCGGCGCCGCGGATCAGTTCGGCGGTGGACCGCGCATGTTCGCCCCAGCAAATGGGCTCAATCCACACCGCCAGCGAATCGCGCGCCGCACGCTCTCCGGCCTCGGCATTGGCTTCGGTGGCGCCGGGTTTGTGAAAGCTGAAGACGATCAGTCCCCCGAGCCCCCAGCGGTGCGCCAGATCGGCAGCCTCGCACAGTGGCACGCGGCCCGAAGGAAGACTGCGGATTTCATAGCGCCCCGCGCGGATATCGCGATCGATCTCATCGGCCACGATCCCCAGCTTCATTTGGTCTCCGCCGGTCCCAACACTTCGCGAACTTTGGCGGCCAGCAGTTCCGCCGTCAGCGGCTTGGGTATGAAAGAAATGCCGGCGTCCAGCACGCCCTGTTTCACAATCACGTTGGCGGTGTACCCCGACATATAGAGCACCTTCGTAGCGGGCCGGCGGAGTTTCATTCGCGAGGCCAGTTCTTTGCCCGTCATGCCTGGCATCACCACGTCCGTCAGCAGCAGGTCGATGGCGCCCTGGAACGTATCGGCAAGCTGCAGTGCCGCGGCTCCATGATCCGCCTCCAGCACATGATAGCCGTAGGATTCCAGCACCTCGCGCGCCAATTGCCGGACATTCTCCTGGTCTTCCACCAGCAGCACCGTTTCCTGGCCCCGGTACGATTGCGCCGCCGCCGCGGCCTTCTCAGCCGGCGCGCCCGCGGGCTCGATTCGCGGCAGGTAGATTTTAAACGTCGCGCCCTTTGCCGGCTCGCTGTACACCCAGATGTGTCCACCGCTTTGCCGCACGATGCCGTATACGGTCGCCAGTCCCAGTCCCGTCCCCGACCCCTTTTTCTTGGTGGTGTAGAACGGCTCGAAGACGTGCTTGCAAACCTCTTCGCTCATTCCTTGACCCGTATCGCTGAGGGCCATCAACACGTGTGAACCAACCGATACTCCGGGATGCGTGCGCGCATACTCTTCGTCCAGTTCCACTACCGACGTTTCCACCGTGAGACTTCCGCCATCCGGCATGGCGTCGCGCGCATTCACCGCCAGATTGATCAATACCTGATGCAACTGGCCCGGGTCCGCCAGGACGCACGCCGGCGACGAGCTCAACTCCGCGGCAAGGTCGATGTTCTCCGGCAGTAATCGCCGCAGCATCGGTTGAGTCTCACGAATCAAGTGGTTCAAGTCGATCGGTTCCGGCTTGATCACCTGTTTGCGGCTGAACGCCAATAGCTGGCCCGTCAGTTCGGCCGCACGATCACCCGCCTTGCGAATCTGGTCCACGCGAGACCAGTTTCGATCGGCCCCGTCCATCCGCTGCAGAATCAGATCGCTGTAGCCGTTGATCACCGTCAGCAGATTGTTGAAGTCGTGCGCCACGCCTCCGGCCAGCCTGCCGATGCTCTCCAGTTTCTGCGCCTGGTTCAATTGTTCCTGCAATTGTTTGCGCTCGGTGATTTCGTCGGAGGCCACTAATACGCAGGGTTCGCCGTTGAGTTCGATGGTCTCGGCCGAAAGTAGATGGTAGCTCGGTTGGCCCCTCGGGTCCCAGATACGCGCCTCGAAATTGCGGGCCCGATGGCGGCTTCTCACTTCCTCGGCAAACCGGTCTGCTTCCGCGCCATCGATCCACAACTTCAGGTCGCGCCGCCGCCGCCCAATCACCTGTTCGCGTTGTAAGCCGGTCCGTTCCAGAAACCGCTGATTGACGTCCAGGAAACTGCCGTCCGTCAGCGAATTGATGGACATGGGAATTGGGCTGGCGTTGAAAGCCTTGGCGAACCGCTCTTCGGACGTCTTCAGCCCTTCCTGCATGCGCTCGATGTCGCGGCGCAGGGCCTGTTCCTTTTCCAGTTGCTCCGATTTCCGGCGCAGTTTGCGGCTCTGGCTGGCATACACCACCAGACTGCTGATCACCGCCAACACGGTGGCCGCGATGAGGCGAAACCAGAGCGTCTCCCAGTAAAAGGGCTGCACGTGGATCTTCAGGGCCGTTTCCCGGCCGCTCCAAACGCCTTCGTTGTCCGTCGCCCGCACGCGGAATGTGTAATCGCCGGGGTCCAGATCACCCACGCTCGCCGAGCGTTCGGTGGTATCCAGCCAGTTCGGGTCGAGCCCCTCCAGCCGGTACTGAAAGCGCACGTGTTCGGCTTCTGAGAGGCTCGGCGCGGTGAAGAAGAACTGCAACCTGCGGCTGCCGGGAGGTACGATGAGCGTCCCATCCAGCGCTTCGCCGGATATGCGACGGCCGGCCATCGTAACGCCCTCCACGCGGATGGGCGCAAACCAAGGCTGCGCCTTGACGGCCGCCGGGTCCACCATGGCCAAGCCTTTCAGCGTGGCAAACCACAGCTTGCCGCTACCCGCTTTCCAGGCTGCCGGTTGGTAGCCTCCACGCAGTTGATTGGTTGCCAGCCCCTCGCCTCTGGTGAGCCATACCAACTCGAGTTGCGCCCGGCCGCCGGCGGCCACCGTGTCCAGCGACCCGCGGGTGACGCAGACCAGTCCTTGCCGCGCGGTGGCCAGCCACAAGCGGCCCAGGTTGTCTTCCAGGATGCTGCCCACGCGCATCGCAACCAGCCCCTGCGCGGCGCCGTAGCCGGTGAAGACGCCGTCGCGCAATCGGTCTAATCCGCGATCGTGAGCGCCAATCCAAAGTGTTCCACCGGCGTCTGCATACAAGGCCGTGATGTCGCCGTACTCGGAAAAGTGCGGCGGCAGATATTTCTCGAACTTACCGTTCCGCAGCCGGAACAGTCCCTCGGAGCCGCCGAACCACAAGTCGCCGTGGACGTCTTCGGCAATGGCAACAATGTCTTTCCGCGGCGCGCCCGGTTCGCTCGTATGGGTCACCAGTTGGCCCGTAGCGTAACTGGCGATCCCCGCCTCATGGCCGATCCACATGGTTTGATGCGAATCGATGAAGAGAGCCCGAACAGTCCAGCCGCCGGGAGGACCATCATTCAGCCGCCGGCTCTTGCCGCCGTCAATGCGAACCAGCCCCCTCCCCAGTTCGCTCACCCAGACGGTTCCGCTCCTGTCCCGCAGTGCAGTCAGCACCAGCGAAGTGGGCAATAAGTCCGTCCCCGACGTCATGGGCGGCTGGAAGTGCTGCGCGGCTTCGTCAAACAGTTGCAAGCCGCCGCCGTATGTGCCCAAAAGCAAGCTCCCCGGCGCGCCCTCGGAAACCGAGTCGATCACGGTTTGGGTCAGCCCCTGCGACTCCTCGAACATCATGGCTGAGCGGTGGCGCAGGCGCACCAGTCCGCCGCCGTCCGTACCCATCCAGATGTTCCGCTCCGGATCTTCGTACAGTCCGCGAATCGACAGGTTCGGAATTCCTTCCCGCTGCCCAAATACCGCGGACGCGCCGTCTTTCCGGAACTGCACCAGGCCCCTGCGGTAGTCGCCGACCCAGACGTTCCCTGCTGAGTCTTCGATCATCTTCAGGGGCGCCGAGAACCGAAAGCCCGCCGGCGCTTTCAGCGCTTTCGACCAACGCCCATCCTCGTACTTGCGGACGCTGTCGGGTCCGGCCACCCAGATACCCGCGGTCCCGCTCGACGCAGTCGTCAGAGGTCCGTCGGGCAAATCCGGGGGCACCGCTACGGACTCCCACCGTCCCTCACGATATCTCCCGAAGAAGCCTTGGGCACTGCCCCACAGTTCGCCTCCGGTAGTGGGATACACCTTAAAGAAACTGGTTTGCGGCGGCGCGCTCACGGCGGCGAAAGCGCTTCCTGTCAGCCGGTAAAACCGGTTTCCGCAGACCGCCAGAATCGCGCCGCCGGGGTCTTCGGTGATGACGGTTGGCAGCGGCCGCTGCAGCCCGTCTTGCCTGGGGTAAACGGTCCATTTGTCGCGATCTCGCGCAACGATGCCTTTGGCGGTGCCGGCCCAAAGCCGCCCCGAATGGTCCACGAATACGGCAGTCACTGCATCATCCGGAAAGTCTGGAGTGTTGTAGTGATTGATTACCGTGAAGCGAGCCCCGTCGAAGCGGACCAGACCTTCGAAAGTGCCTATCCAGAGGTAGCCGTCCCGGGTGGACGTGATGGACGTGGTTGCCGAACTCGGCATACCGCGGTCCGTGTCCCACACCTCGGCAATATATTCCGAGCGCGCAGGAAGCGGCCGCGCGCCAATCTCAGCGGCGCTGGACGCAGCCGCCGGACCGTTCATCTGAAGAATCAGTCCAGCCAACCAGAAGATGAGAGCTGGCCGGTGGTGGTGATGGCCCATTTCGTCCGAATTCTATTGTAAGTCTCCGCTACAATCGTGCTGATTGGCTGTCTACGACGTCATCGTGATCGGCGCCGGAGTGTTCGGCTCATGCACGGCGTGGCGCCTGTGCCGCGCCGGTCGCCGGGTCCTGCTGTTGGATGCCTGGGGTCCGGGCCACAGCCGCTCCAGTTCGGGCGACGAGAGCCGCATCATCCGCATGGGTTATGGCGCGGACACCCTGTATACGCGCATGGCCATGCGTTCTCTGGCGCTCTGGAAGGAGTTGCCGGACGCCGCGTCGCTGTTCCACCAGACCGGCGTGCTCTGGCTGGCGCGCACTTACGATGCTTACAGCGCCGCGTCCCAAGCAGCGCTACACCAGTTGGGCGTGCGCACGGAAATTCTCTCCGTCGCCGAACTGTCTGAAAGATATTCCCAGTTTCATCTCCCGGAAGGCGACCTGTACGGCATCCTCGAGCCCGAGAGCGGAGTCCTGTTGGCGCGCCGCGCGGTGAACGCGGTGGTGCGGGACGGCCTGTCGCATGGACTCCATTACGAGATCGCCGCCGTGCAGCCTTTCGATCGCGGCGTCGTGCGAACGGCCGCCGGCGAGACGCTGCAAGCCGCGCAATTCGTTTTCGCCTGCGGCCCCTGGCTGCCTAAACTCTTCCCCGAGTTGCTGGGCCGGCGCATCGATCCCACTCGCCAGGAAGTCTTCTACTTCGCCCCGCCGCCCGGGGACGCGCGATTCCACCCGCCGCACTTCCCCGCCTGGATCGACTTCACTGACCCGCGCGGTCCTTACGGCGTGCCCGACCTGGAAAGCCGCGGCGTCAAGATTGGTCTCGACCGCCACGGTCCGCACTTCGACCCCGACTCCGATGATCGACAGGCGACCGCCGCCGGCATCCACGCCGCGCGCGAATTCCTGGCCGAGCGAATTCCCGCCTTATCGAACGCACTTCTCACCGAGACTCGCGTCTGTCAGTACGGGAACACCTCCAGCGGCGATTTCCTGTTGGACCGCCACCCGGAATTTCCGCACGTCTGGCTGGCCGGCGGAGGCTCGGGCCACGGTTTCAAACAGGGTCCAGCCGTGGGCGAATACCTCTGCTCCCAGATGTTGCAGAACGCACCCGCCGAACCCCGCTTCTCCCTGGCCGCCAAGCAGGAGGAGCCGCGCCGCACCGTTTATTGAGGGATAATTTCTGAATGTTGCGAACAGCTTTCCTTGCTTGCGCCGGCGCTTTGGCGCTTTTCGGCCAGACTCCCACCATCGATCAATCGCTGAGTATGAAATCGGTGAGCGGCGCGCAGATCTCGCCCGACGGCCGGTACGTGGCTTACACGGTCACACAGGCCAACTGGGACGAGAACGAATTCGCCACGCAAATCTGGATTGCCGTGCCGGCGACGGGCGAACGGTACCCGCTTACCGCCGGTAAGAAAAGCAGCAGCGGACCGGTCTGGGCGCCGAACTCCCGCCGCCTCGCCTTCACCAGCGACCGCGACGGCAAACGCCAGATCTACGTGATCGCACCCGCCGGCGGCGAGGCCGCGCAATTGACCGCCGAAGACAACGGCGTCGGCTCCCTCGCCTGGTCGCCCGACGGTAGCGCCATCGTCTACACCTCCACCGGCCCCGATTCCAAAGCGAAGAAGGACCGCAAGGAAAAATACGGCGAGTTCGATATCATCGGCGGCGACTATGTGATGAATCATGTCTGGCGCGTTGCCGCACCGGCTGAAATCCCCACCGACGTCAAGAAACTGCCGAAGCCGGAACCGCTCACCAGCGGCGATGCCTTCAACGTGTCCGGCTTCTCCTGGTCGCCCGACGGCAAGCGAATCGCCTTCAGCGCCACGCGCGATCCGGACCTTGGCTCGGGCGAAACCGAGCAACTCTACGTCCTCGATCTGGCCGATCTCCACGTCCGCAAACTGCTGGAGAACGGCGGACCCAACAGCCGCCCGCGCTGGTCGCCGGACTCGCGGCAGATCGCGTACGTGACGTCCAACGGGTCGCCGGCCTTCTTTTATTCCAACCGCTTTATCGCCGTGGTGCCGGTGGATGGCGGCAAACCCAAACTGCTCACCGAGGCCTTCGACGAAGATGCCGGCATCATCGATTGGGCGGCCGATGGCATCTACTTCAGCGGTCTCCAGCGGACCAACGCCCACATCTTCCGCATCGATCCGGCGGGCGGAGCGGCGCGCCGCTTGACCGGTCCGGAAAAGTTTCACGCCGCCGAAGCCAGTTTCACGAAGGACCACAAAACCATGGCCGGCGTGGCCGCCGCGCCCAATCACTTCGCCGAAGTATATGTCTCGGCGGTCTCCGATTTCGCGCCCAAATACCTGACCGATGTCTCCGCGCAATGGAAGGACTTCAAACTCACCACGCGCGAGGCCATTCAGTGGAAGTCCACCGACGGCGCCGATGTCGAAGGCGTCCTCATCAAGCCTGCCGATTACGATCCCTCGCGCAAATATCCGCTGCTGGTGGTGATCCACGGCGGTCCCACGGGCGTCGATACCACCGTCGCCGCCGCCGACCGTTACTATCCCGTGGAGCGCTTCGCCGCCAAGGGCGCGCTCATCCTGAAGCCGAACTATCGAGGGTCGGCCGGCTACGGCGCCAAGTTCCGCGCGCTGAATGTGCGCAATCTGGGACTGGGCGATTACTGGGACGTCATCTCGGGCGTCGACTATCTGATCGGCAAGGGGATGGTGGACAAGGATCGCGTGGCGTCCATGGGATGGAGCGAGGGCGGCTACATTTCGGCCTTCATCACCACTTACAGCGATCGCTTCAAGGCCGTGTCCGTGGGAGCGGGAATCTCGGATTGGATGACTTACTACGTGAATACCGACATCCACCCATTCACGCGTCAGTACCTGAAAGCGACTCCGTGGGAAGACGAAGAGATTTACAAGAAGACATCGCCCATCACTTATGTGAACAAGGCCAAGACTCCCACATTGATCCAGCAGGGCGATCAGGACAAGCGCGTGCCGCCGCCGAATTCCTACGAACTGTATCAGGCGCTGAAGGATCGTGGAGTGCCCGTGAAGCTGATCTTCTATAAGGGCTTCGGTCACCCCATCAATAAGCCCAAGCAGCAGCGCGCGGTGATGGAGCATAACTACGAATGGTTCAGCAAATACATCTGGGGTGAATGATATGGATCGCATCAAGACGAAAGACGGAACAGAAATTTATTTCAAGGATTGGGGCACGGGACGGCCGGTGGTGTTTTCTCACGGTTGGCCGTTGAACGCCGATGCCTGGGATCCGCAAATGCTGTTTCTCGGGCAGCATGGCTATCGCGTCATTGCCCATGACCGGCGCGGCCACGGCCGCTCCAGCCAGCCCTGGAATGGCAACGATATGGACACCTACGCCGACGATTTGTCGGCGTTGATGGACGCGCTCGAGATCCAAGACGCCACCATGGTGGGCCACTCCACCGGGGGCGGCGAAGTGGCGCGGTACATCGGCAGGCACGGTACCAAGCGGGTTTCCGGAGCCGTTCTGATTGGCGCCGTGCCGCCGCTGATGTTGCAGACCGCGGCCAATCCCGGAGGTCTGCCGCTAGCCGCCTTCGACGCCATTCGCGCCGGCGTGGTGGCCGACCGCTCGCAGTTTTTCCAGGATCTGACTACGCCCTTTTACGGTTACAACAAGCCCGACGCGAAGATCTCGCAGGGTGTCCGCGATTCCTTCTGGCTGCAGGGAATGCAAGTCTCCATCAAAGGAGCTTACGACTGCATCAAAGCATTCTCCGAAACCGACTTCACCGAGGACCTGAAGAAGATCGACGTGCCGACCCTGATTCTGCACGGCGACGCCGATCAGATTGTGCCCATCGGCGCGTCCGCCCTGATGACGGCCAAACTCGTGGAGAACTCCACGCTGAAGGTCTACCCCGGTGCCCCGCACGGAATGTGCACTACGTTAGCGGACCAAGTGAACGCAGACTTGCTGGCCTTCCTGCAGCAGTAGCGCTCCGGGGTGAATCGGCCGTCTACAGCATCAGCGCGTCCAACCGATGCGCGTGAACGCTGTCGTCGCACGGCGACCATTCGAATACCGTGAAGTGGCCGTCCTGCGATGCCACCAGCGCAACCGCATCGCGCTGATCCTGTATAAACTGCGCTGCCGAAAGGTGGCGCGTGCCGCCCAACTGCTCGGGATGCACCAGCATGGCCGTGCCGCCCTCCACGGGTTCGGTCAGCACCACCTGTTCGATCCGCGGAGATCCGAGGCGTCGCGCGATCTTTGCGCCGAAGCCCAGCAGCTCGTATCGATCCGTGAGTACGACTGCGCCATCCACCGCGGTCAGTCCCGCGATCGCCGCAATTGTTGGGCTGAAAACCTCGGGCGAGTCCGCATTCTCCAAACTCAGATCAGCCAGTTCGCGGAACGCCGGCGACACCGAATACGCCACGGGCTGCACAATGGATTGGCGCCACGCTTCGGTCCCATTCGGAACAATCAGCAGCAAGCCGCCATGCCCGTGCGCCCTCATCGAAACCGCCAGTTGTACCATGCCATTCGCCGAGTGGACCCATGCGGCCGGCGACGCGAAGCCCAGCAGCGATTTGATCAGCGCCGGACACTCCGGCTGCACCAGGGCACGCTCGTCCACGAATTTAATCTGATCGCCTTCCAGCACCGCCACATTGACAAATTTCCGCGAGCCTTCGCCGCTGTGATGCTTCACCACCAGCAGACCGGGCGCCGCCACTTCCAGCACAAAACACAGCACTGGAATGGTGCGCGTCGTCCCCCAGACGCACAGCTCGCCCTGCTCGTGCCAGATGCCCAAATGAATACCAGGACGTTCGACGGCCGGCGCCACCCGCGCCAGGGCCGCGCCACTCAGCGGCAGCGGATGCTGCAAAATCAGGGGATGCGGCGATTGGCCGGACTCCAGGAAGACCAGCGAGATCTTCGGCGCGTAGCCTTCTTCGCGCCGCAAGCTGGCCCAGAACGCCACATCGATGATGGCTTCGATGGTCTCGGCATCGGGCAGCGGCGCTAACTCCGTCTGACCGGCGGCGATGGCTTCGGCCTGGTGGCGGGCGAAGTACGCATGCAGCTTCGGGGCGATGGTGCGCGCGGCGGCGTAGGCTTCTCGTTTCATGGGAAAGTCGGCGGGCGCGCTCCGGCGCCACTCTATTGGATAGATTATAGGCGCTCCCGGCTTCGGAAAAATCCCGAGGAGAGACTGTGCTACGTTGAGCATGGAAATGCGAAGCGAGAGCGCGGTCTCCGTAGCCGATTTGTGTAAGCGGTATGGTGCGGTGGAGGTGCTCCGCGGCGTCAGTTTCGAAGTGGGAGCCGGCCAGATCTTCGGGCTGCTTGGGCCGAATGGCGCGGGCAAAACGACGACTCTCGAATGTATCCTCGGCTTGCGGCGGCAGGATCGCGGTTCCATCCGGATCAATGGGCTGCTGGGCGCTCAACTGCAGGCGGCCACGCTACAGGACAAGATCACACCGCGCCAGGCGCTGGATCTGTTCGGCGCTTTCTATCCCCGACCGTTTGCCAGCGGTGAACTTCTTCAGCGCTTCGATCTGGAAGCCAAGGCGGACGTGGCTTTCGCGACCCTTTCCAGCGGCCAGCAGCAGCGCCTTTTCCTGGCGCTCGCTTTGGTCAACCGGCCCACGCTGCTGGTGCTCGACGAGCCCACCGCCGGCCTCGATCCGAAGGCCCGCCGCGATCTTCGCGATCTGATTCGAGAGATGCGATCGGAAAACAGGACGGTGCTCCTCAGCACTCACGATTTGGAAGAAGCCGCTCAATTGTGCGACCAGATCGCCATCCTGGACGGCGGCCGCGTGGTCGCGATGGCGCCGCCCGACGAGTTGATCAGCCGCTCCCCTTCGCCCGCGCGAGTGACGGTGCGCACTGCCCCGCCGCTGGAAAGCCGCGTCGTGGATTCGCTGCCGGCCCTCTCCTCGGCTGCTTATCGTGATGGCGGGTGGACTTTGGAGACGTCCGCGCCCAGTCGACTGCTGCCGGAGTTAGTGCGTTGCACCGGCGAGGCGGGGGTCGAGTTACTGGACATTCAAGTGCGCCGGCCGTCCTTAGAGGATGTCTTCCTCGAACTTACCGGACACCCCTGGTCCGCCGCGGAACCGCCGGGAGCTGTTTCGTGAACGGCTGGATTCGCCATTTCCTGCTCACGCTCGATCTGAATTTTCGCAGCCCGCAAGCGATGGTATACGGCTATCTGGTGCCGGTCATTTTTCTCTTTGCCTTCGGTAGCATATTCAGAGCCGATACGCCGCCGCTGCTGGCTCATATGGGCCAGATTCTCACCATCACCATTCTGGGCGGCGCCTGTTTCGGACTGCCGACGGCGCTGGTGGCCGAACGCGAAAAAGGCATCTGGCGGCGCTACCGATTGCTGCCGGTCCCCATCTCGTGGCTGCTGCTGAGCACCATGCTGGCGCGAATGGCGATTGTGGCGTCTTCCGCCCTGGTCCAACTCGCGCTTGCCCGCGCGATCTTCGGCACGCCTTTACCCGCGCATCCGGCAGCGGCCGCGGTGGCATTCCTGTTCGTGACCGCGGCGTTTCTCGGAATCGGTTTCCTGGTGGCCGCACTGGCCGACAATGTGCCCGCGGTCCAGGCGCTCGGCCAGTGCATTTTTCTCCCCATGATCCTGATTGGGGGAGTCGGGGTTCCGCTAGCGGCGCTGCCCGTTTGGGCGCAGCGGTTCGCCGGGTTTGTGCCGGGCCGGTATGCGGTGGAAGCGCTGCAGCCCTGCTTCGATGCGGTGAACGGCAGGCCGCTCCAGGGTTTCAATCTGGTGGCGCTGGCTGTGATTGGCCTGGCCGCCGCGGCCACGGGCGCGAAGCTCTTCCGGTGGGAGTCAGGCGCGCGCATCGCTGGGAGGTCGCGCCTGTGGGTGGCTGCCGCCATGTTGTCCTGGGCAGCAGTCGGCGGGATCGCGTGGCAGACCGGCCGCTTAAAACCCGTTCTGCCGGAGGCCGCCGCGTGGAGCAATATCACCGAGGCGCAGATCGCGGAAATCGACTGGAAGGGTCTGCCGGGCGACGGGGACATTGTCGCGCCGATGGCTCCCGCCGGTGCGGAGTCACCGCAAGGCAGCGCCTTCGCCCGCAAACTGGCCTCCTGGCCGCCTGGCAGTCTGGACGACGCCGGGCAGAGCATCCGCAACCTGGTCTCCGTCGCCGCGGTGGCCGACCTCAGCGCCGATCCTCGGGAGTCGGAAATCGGCCGGACGGTTTTTCGACAAATCAGCGGCCGGTTCGAAGCCTCCGTGGCGCGCCAGGCACTCGCCTGGATCATCCTCAGCCCTGAAGACGGTCAGACGCTCACGAAGGCTCCTGAACTGGGGCTGTTCCGCCATCCTCCGGAACGGTTGGTGCGTCAGCGCAGCGTGATCTACGCTCAGAAATACCTGGGCAGGCTGCTGGGAAAGATTAAGGACTAATCGAGCCCCGAGCCGCCAAAAAATGTGTCTGGCACCTTTTTTCGGGCATCCACCCAGGCGGGGAAGACGTCGGGGTTCTCCAGCCAGACCAGCATCCACTGCGCCATTTCCTGCTTCTCCGCCTGCTTTTCGGGCGGCGTGCCGGGGTTCCGCGCCAGGAATTTGGCGCGGTCCTTGGCGCCGATGACTTGACGGCGGCAGTAGCGGGCGCGGTCGCCATTGCCCGCCGCGGTGGCGCCCCGATAGATGGCCAGCAGCTCCAGCAGCGATTGCTCGAGTTCCTCGAACGTATGCTGGCGGATTCCGGCGTAGGGCTGGTCGATGGGGATGCCGGTGTTGCGCAGCAGTTCGCGCAGATAGCTCTCCGAGACCGGCGCCAGGCGCAGCAGCAGACCGTGCCACACGGCCTCGGTAACCACGGCGGGCTGCTCGGCCGCCAGGATCTCGCGCAGGTGCTGCTTAACGGACTTTTTGGAGTCCACGCCGATAACGTCCCGTGGCGGCCTCATGGTCCGCCGCATTATTGTTGAATTCGTGCGACCCCGACCCATCGGGGCGCAGCACGAAATAGAGCGAATCGACCGGCGAGGGCTGGAGCACGGCGCGAATCGACGCCATGCCGGGATTGGCGATGGGACCGGGCGGCAGTCCGGCGTGCCGATACGTGTTATACGGATTGGTGCTGTCGAGATCGGAGCGGTAGATGGTTCCGCGGTAGCGATGCTCTAAGATCGCGGCGTAGATGGTGGTCGGATCGCAATCCAGTTTCATGCCGATGCGCAGGCGATTCTCGAAGACGGCGGCGATTTCGGGCCGCTCCTCTGCCAATTTTCCTTCTTTTTCGACCAGCGACGCCAGCGTGACTGTCTGATGGACTCCGGCTTCGGTCCGCAGATTGTTCCAAACTTCGCGAAACTTGGCGGTCATCAGGCGGCAGACGCTCTCCGGCGTGGCATGGCGGCTCAGCCGGTAGGTATTGGGGAAGAGGTAGCCTTCGAGCGACGGCGCCTCCGGATCGAGGTCTTGGATCATCGCCGGATTGCTCGCCGCGGCCACAAACTGACTGGCGGGGAAGAGTCCCAGGTGTTCGATCTCCGCGCCGATATCGAACATGTTGCGGCCCTCAGGCACCACCAGCGCATAGTAGAAGATGTCGCCGCGCGCGATGCGGTCGTAGATTTGGCCGGCGGTGGCGGGACGGTCGAAGCGGTATTCTCCGGCCTGCAGATGGCGGCCGGTGCGAGTCATTCGCGCCAGCAGAAAGTCCCACTTACCGCGGACGACTCCGGCGTTGGCCAGAAGTTCGGCGATTCCCTGCGACGAGGTGCCGCGCGGCACATCCACGAATACCGCACCATGAAAACCCTGGTAGGGGCTGTAGATGCGATAGGCCAGATAGCCGGCAAGTATCACGGCCACGAGTGCGAACAGACGGAACATCCTCATAAGGAATCGAGATAGCTCTGTAATAGAATCACGGCGGAGAGCCGGTCCACCGCCGCGGCCCGTTTTTCGATGCTGATGCCGCTGGAGCGAAGCACGCGGCCGGCCTCGACGCTGGTCAGCCGCTCGTCCCAGAGTTTGACGGGCAGCCCCGTGCGGGACTCCAGATCGCCGGCGAATTCCCGGACCCAGACCGATTGGCGACCCTCGGAGCCGCGCATATTGATCGGATTGCCCAGCAGGATCATTCCCACTTCGCGGTCGCGGATGAGTTGGTGCAGGGCGTCCAGATCACTGCGCTTATTGGTCCGGTTCAGGTTCGGCAGGCCTTGCGCGGTGATGCCGAGAGGATCGCTGATGGCGAGGCCGATACGCCTCTTGCCCAGGTCCAAGGCCAGGATGCGGTGAGTGGGAAGGAGCAAGCAATTACATTATAGACGGGGTCATGCTACAGTCGAGGCAAGGGTCGAAATCGCGCCGTGGCGCTGATCGTCAAGCCAGTTACCAGTTCGCAAAACGCCGCGCAGGAAGCTCGGCACATGGCCTTGCCGGTGATCGCCGTCGGGGTGAGCATCGCCGTGCTGTACTTCGGCCGGATCTTCTTCATCACGTCGCTGATCGCTATCACCATCGCCTTCATTTTGGAGCCGTTTGTGGCCCTTCTGATGCGCGCCCGCTTTCCGCGCAGCCTGGCCTCATTTGTAGTTTGCAGCGTGGCTTTGTTGATCCTCTACGTGATGGGGTTGGGGGCTTACACGCAACTGGCGGCGATTTACCAGGATCTGCCGGTCTACGGCCAGCGCATCGGCGATATTGTGGACGGCGTGCGTCTGCGCGTGGCGGCCACTGAAGAGCGGACTTACCAGTTGGTGGTTCCGCTGCGGCAGCGCCAGGCGGAGCAGGAGCGGCTGAAGCAGCAGCAGGCCGAGGCGGCGGCGGCCAAGAAGGGAAAGTCAGCCAGAACGCAGCAGCCGATCGTGGTGGTACAGCAGCCTCCCGGTCCGGCGCCCGAAGATCACGCCTCGCCCATCAGCGATTTCATTTCCGCGCGCCTCAGCACGCTCTATGAGTTTTTCCTGATGGCATCGTTCATCCCGTTCCTGGTCTACTTCATGCTGAGTTGGCGCGATCATATCAATCGCAGCTTCCTCCAGTTTTTCCATGGGGAAGATCGAATGATCGCCACGCGCAGCCTGCAAGGAATCGCGGATATGGTGCGGGCCTTCGTGGTGGGAAATTTCCTGCTGGGGCTGTTGCTGGCATTCATCAGTTCCGTGATTTTCGTTCTTCTGCGCCTGCCATACCCCTTGCTGGTAGGCCCGCTGAGCGGCTTTCTGAGTCTGGTGCCGTATGTGGGTTTGCCGCTGGCGATGCTGCCTCCGCTGTTTGCGGCGCTGGGGCCGAACAAGGTGTCCACTTACGTGCTGGTGGTGGTTTGCGTGGCGGTGCTGCACTTGATCGCGCTCAATGTGCTTTACCCGAAGATCGTCGGGTCGCGCGTCCATTTGAATCCGCTGGTGGTGACGTTCTCGCTGATGCTCTGGGGCTTCCTTTGGGATGCTCCGGGTCTGCTGTTGGCCATCCCGCTGACCGCCGGATTGAAGGCCGTCTGCGACAACGTTCACGGCTTGCGTCCCATCGGCAAATTCCTCGGCGATTGACGCCGTCAGTCAATTCCCGGTCGGCACTTTCTCCAAGTGGTCGATCACCACGATATCGCCGTGACCTCGCTTGGAATTCAACTTCAGGCCGAGTTGATCCTGGACGGCGCGCAGGAGGGGCGGGCCTTTCGGTCCCATGTCGGGCAACTCTCCGATTTCGTCCAGATGGCCGGACGCTTCCAGGAGCCAGGCGAAATCGACGCCCCATTTCAGGTCGATGTCATACTTCCCGGTGAGTCCGGTGGCGTCTACAACGGGGCGGCCCAGGTGGAAGGACAGAGTATTGGTGATCTCTTCCATGGAGACGTTGAATCCGGTCCAGCGATAGAGGCCATCTGGCCCCGCCAAACCGCTGCGGCCGACGGGAAACACGGGATAGCCATCCTTACCGAGCGTGTACGTTGGGGGCTCCCAAGGATCCTCCCGCACCGGTTCGGCTCCTGGCTGGGACGGCTTGATCTTCGCTCCCTTCTCCCCCACGGTCAACTCATAGATCGCCATTTCTTTCCGCTCCAGATGGAGTGCGAGCTTCAAGCGTTCGGCGAGCAGATTCCGCAGCATCTGCTGGAATTGCTCTTGCGTGGTTCCCTCCGGCACTTTGGCGGCGCAATCGAATCTGTCCACGCAGCAGGGATCATTGGGCCGGAATTGATACGCCTGGAAGCCGTAGGCCCGGGAAATCAGTAGTCCGACGGGCACGTTGGAGCACCTCCAGGCGATGGGGTCGCTGGTGCCTGGTCCGCCGCCGCATTGGATGGCGCGCGCGGACGCCGGGGCGGGCTTAAATGAGGCTACTTCGAACGAAGAAGCATTCTCTGCCTGGCCATAACCGAGCACTGAGGCCAGGGTCAGGCAACTCACTAACAGGGGTGGTCGCATGATGTCCTCAATTCCATTATCGTGGAAACCGGAACTTCGGCTATGTGCGCTACCTGCTAGACTTTTACTTCAATTGGCAATGGCGGAAATTCCTGAATCGGCGAAGCTGTTTATGGCGGGGCTCATCGAACGAGCCCGCAAGCTGAAAAAGACCATCGTATTCCCCGAAGGCACCGACCCGCGCGTGCTGGAAGCGGCGGCGCGCCTTGTCCGCGAGGGTGTGGTGAAGCCGGTGTTGATCGGGCCGAAGCCTGCCAACGCGGCCGAAGGGGTGACCTTCGTGGATCCGGCGAGCTCGCCGCTCACGGCCAAGTACGCGGCGCTGTATTACGAGCGGCGGCGCGCCAAAGGCACCACCCAAATGGAAGCCGCGGCGGTGGCCCGGAAGCCGCTCTACTTCGCGTCGCTGATGGTAGGGGCGGGCGATGCCGATGGCTCGGTGGGCGGGGCGGTGAACAGCACTGCCGACACGGTGCGGGCGGCGCTGCATGCGATTGGGCCTTCGCCACGGACGCGTCTGGTTTCGAGCGTGTTCATCATGGCGCTGGCGGATCGTTCCCAGGGACACAACGGTTTGATGGCCTTCGCGGATTGCGCGGTGGTAGTGGATCCGACTTCGAGCGAACTGGCGGACATCGCGATTGCCACGGCGGAAAGTACGCGGGTATTGATCAACGCCGAACCGGCTGTCGCGCTGCTCACGTTTTCCACCAAGGGCAGCGGCAAAGGCGCCGAGGTCAACAAGGTGGTGGAGGCGGTGCGCATTTTGCAGGCGCGCGCGCCGGATCTGAATGTGGATGGCGAACTACAGGCCGACGCCGCAGTGTCGGAGGTGGTGGGCCGTTCCAAGGCGCCGGGTTCGAATGTGGCCGGGCGCGCCAACACACTGGTTTTCCCGACACTCTCGGCAGCCAACATCGCTTACAAGCTGGTGGAGCGATTGGGTGGCGCGATGGCGATCGGGCCGTTTTTACAAGGGCTGGCCAAGCCCGCCAACGATCTTTCGCGAGGCTGCTCGGCGGAGGACATTTTCAACGTGGCCGTGGTGACGGCCTTGCAGTCCGAAACTCAATAAACGCGATGCTGCCTTACCGGCTCATCTACTCCGAAGGGTACGACCTGAATCTCGGCGGCCACGTCTTCCCGTCGAAGAAGTACAAGTGGCTGCACGACCGGATGCTGTGGACGCGGTTCGCCGGGGAAGAGGATTTTCTGGCGCCAGCGCCGCCGACCGACGCCGATATGCTGCTGGTACACGATGCGGAGTGGATTACCAAACTGCGCACCGGCACGCTCACATATCAGGACATCCTGCGCCTGGAAATTCCGTATTCCCGCCAGATGGTGGACGCTTTCTGGCTGGCGGTGGGGGGCAGTCTTCTGGCGGCGCGGCAGGCGCTGGAAACGGGCATCGGCTTCAATATTGGGGGCGGATTTCATCATGCCTTTCCGGGTCATGGCGAGGGTTTCTGCGCGGTCAACGATATCGCCGTGGCCATCCGGGTGCTGCAGCGCGAAGGCGTGATCAAGCGCGCCATGGTGGTGGATTGCGATGTGCATCACGGCAACGGCACGGCGGCTATCTTCACGGGCGATTCGTCGGTCTTCACGCTCTCCATCCATCAACTGAATAACTACCCCACGGAGAAGCCGCTGTCGAGCCTGGACATCAATCTGGCGGACGGGATTGGCGACGCGGAGTATTTGCAGCGGCTGGGTAATGGGTATCGGGCGGCGCTCACGATGTTCCATCCGGAACTGGTGATCTATGCGGCGGGCGCCGATCCTTATTACCAGGATCAACTAGGCGGGCTGTCGTTGACGTTCGAAGGGCTGATGGAGCGGGATCGGATGGTGCTCTGGACGGCCGCGCAGCAAAAGATTCCGGTAGCCGTCGTGCTGGCCGGCGGCTACGCGGAAAGCGTGGAAGATACTATCACCATTCACGCCAATACGGCGATAGTGGCGCGCGACATCCTGAGTCAGCGCGCCTGAAGTTACCAGGTCACTTTGAATCCAAGCTGAATGGATCGCGGATTGACCGTATTCTGCGTGGATTGGGTATGGGGAATGATGCTGCCGAAATTGGGATCCGTCGCCGTATTGTTGACGTTGGCCAGCATGTAATTCCAGTGGTTCAGCGCGTTGAAAGCTTCGGCGCGGAACTGGGCGTGAATGCGCTCGGTAACGCGGGTCTCCTTGATCAGCGAGGCATCCATAGTGTAAGTGCCTTGGACGCGGACGTTGGGACTGCGATACGAGTTGACCTGGGCAGGCCGGTAGTTAGGCGGCAGTTGCAGCCAGGCGTATTGCGACCAATCGGTAGCGCTGCAACCGTTGGCGACGCTCTGCGGAAGCGGAGCAACCGCGCCCGTGTCGTCTTCGTTCAAGATGCAGTTGTTGTTGATCTGCACCTTGTTGGCGCCCCAATGCACCGTAGACAGGCCGGGATTCTTCAGTGCTACGATGCTCCCCGGCATGTTCGCCGGCTCGCCCAGAGGCGATTCGGTAATGAAGCTGTTGACTTCCCAGCCGCTCACTAACCGGTCTACTACACCGTGCGCGCCGGTGAGGAAGTGCTTGCCCCTGCCGAAGGGAAGACCGTAGACCACGGTCGCCTTAATGAAGTGCGGCCGGTCGGCATAATAGAGGCCCTCCTGATACTGGATTGGATTCTGATAGTAATTCAGATATCCCCAGCGCTCGTTCTGCTTGGAGAGGGTGTAATTCAGCAGCAGAGTAAGGCCGCTTCGCATGCGGTAGTTATAGTTCACCTGCAGCGAGTTATACCAGACATGGCCGTCGTTCAGGCCATATTCGGTGCCGCCCGTGAATTGGGGATACTGCCGCAGCAACTGGTTCAGCGAGATCGTGCTCGAAGTGTACATGCTGGTTCCGATGAACGGAGCCAAGCCCTGGAACGGATTGGGCAGGGTCTGGTTGCAGTAGGCCGCCGGAGAACTGAAACCCGCGGGTGTGGGCGCGCCGTACATCACGCTGCACGAATCGTAGAACGGGTTCACGTCGAAGGGGAAGTTCGTCTGGGTGTGAGCAACCCGGTTGCCGACATAGGAGATGTCGAGCGTTCCGTTCTGGTTCACTTGATACTGGAAGCCGAACGAGAACTGGTTGGATCTCGGCAACTTGAAGTCCGGATTAAACCAGTTGATGCTCTTTCCGGCGAAGGTCAACGGACCCAGGCTTGATCCCGGCGGAAGATTGATTCCGTTCGGGAAGGGGTTGTTCATCACGCCCTGAATCGGCGTGCGGCCCCCGTCGTTGCTGTTGTTGAGCGGCGTGTTGTTGCTGAATCCGGCTGTCTGCATCCAGTCGTTATTGGGGTTCACGACGTACATGCCGTAACCGCCGCGCATCACCAGTTTGTCCTTGAGGCGGAAGGCGAAACCGATACGCGGTTGAATGCCGGTCCAGTCGATGTTCGCCGGACTGTTGGGAGCGCCGTTGACGCCCACGAACCGCAGTCCGCCTTTGAGGTTGGCCAGGTTGCTGTAGAGCGAAGCGTACTGCGACGGCACGGTGAGGCCCAACTTCTGGATGTTCGCCACCGCCATCGGACCGATCGGGTTGGCCACGTTCGGATCGAACGCGTAATCCAAGCGGTTGTACTTCTCGGTGATGGGTGCGTTGATGTCGAAGCGCAGTCCCACATTGACGGTGAGGCGGCTATTCACTTTCCAGTCGTCCTGAATGTAGGGAGCGATGTACCACTGTCGATAGAACGGGTAAGCCGCGTAGTTCGACTGGCCGCCGCTGGGATAGCCCAGCAGGAAACTGGCATAACCATCGCCGCCGAGTCCGTTGCCGGCGTTGTTGTAAACCTGCTGAGTCCAGGTAGAGTTGAAGTCCTCTTCGAGAATGCTGCCGGTATCCAGCACTAAGTACTGAATGCGGCGGATGTCCACGCCGGCTTTGAGCGAATGCTTACCGGCGACCTTGGTGAGGCTGCCTTCGAGGCCGTAGCTATTGGTGATGTTGTCGCTGGTGGTGCGGCCGAGAGTCTGGTAGCCGCCGATGGCCCAAACGCCCATTAAGTAGCCGCCGGGCAGTTGCGACACCAGAGAACTGGGCAGACCGAGCGAAGTGAGATCGAAGCCCTGATTGGCGAAGCCCGAGCCCTTTTCGACGAAGCGCGTATTGGAGGCGCGCACGTCGAGCACGGTGGTGGGATTGAGCGTGGAGGTCCAATCCAGCACGTAGGTGTCGTTGATCCGCTGGAATGGCAACTGGCCGTCCTCGCCGAGGCCGACGATGCCGTTGACCGGCCGGTGCTCGGTGCGGTCGTTGGAGCCTTCACGCATGAAGAAGCGGTTCTTGTCGCCGACGGTCCAATCGAACTTGATGGTCATGTTGTAGTAGGCATCATGATCGGTGACGCCGGGCAGGCTGAGGTCCTGCGTGGCGTACCGCTGGCCCGGAGTGCTGGTGTTGGGCATGGGCATCAACTTAGTAAGTGCCAGTGCGGCGGGATTGATCCGGTTAGCCGGAATCTGATTACCGGGGAAGGGCTGGCGATTGCTGAGGATGTTGCCGCTGCCGTCATATACGGCCGTGGTCGGGTCATAGATGGTGATGGGAAGACCGGCTCCGTTAACCACCTTACTGAAGTCGCCGTTTCGCATTTCAGCCGTGGGCCAGCTTACCAGCAGCGGGTTTACGGTGGCCTCGCGATAGTTCTGGAACGCGCCCATGTAGAACAGTTTGATGTAGCCGTCGCGCTTCAGGATCTTGGGAATGACGACTTGTCCGGACACCTGAGCGCCGTAATCGTCGAGGTAGTGGCTGGGCTTGGGAGCGAACACGGAGGCGGCATTGTTCTGGAAGTTATTCGCGTCGAGCGGGGAGCGGCGCAGGAATTCCCAGGCATTGCCGTGGAACTGAGAGCCGCCGCTCTTCATGACGGTATTCAGAATGCCGCCCATGGTGTGACCGTATTGAGCGTCATAGGTATTCTGCATCATGGTGAATTCCTGGACGGTTTCCACCATAGGGACGTAGGCGATGTTGTTGGTGCCCATCTGAGCGTTGTTGGGAGCGCCGTCCAGCAGGAATTCGTTGTTGGATTGCCAGCCGCCGTTGACCACCCAATTGGCGATCGCGCCGTTGTCGAAGGGGCGCTGCCAGATGGATGCGCCGCGGAAGGTAACGCCGGACGCGGTGAGTCCCAGCATGAAGGGATTGCGGCCCGAATTCAACGGCAGATCGGAGACTTCCTTGGCGTCGATCAGACCGTTACGATTGGCCGTCTGAGTTTCGAGTAATACGGCTTCTCCGGCGACTTCGACGGTTTGCGTGACATCGCCGAGTTCCAATTTGGCGTCGATACCGGCCGCCTGGCTGATTTCCAGGCTAATGTTGCCGCGAACGTACTGTTTAAAACCTACTGCCTCAATGGTCAGCTTATACATTCCGGGCGGCAATAGCGGGATGGTGTAACTGCCGGAATTGTCTGTTACCGCACTGTTGGTTTCTTTGGTTGCTAGGTTTGTAGCCTGGACCTTGGCCTGAGGCACTGTCGCGCCGGTGGAATCCGTCACGTGGCCTGAGATACTGGCACGGAATTCCTGGGCGCGCACAAAGGTTCCAAGCAACAGAAGACAAATCACTGAGAAGACAACTTTGGCTTTCAAGCGACCCCCCTCTTGTAAACTCACCACATTTAGCGCTATTTCCCACCTCTTTGGAATAGCCTCTATGGTTGATATCATCGAATGTAACCGCTGTCAATGGGAGCTTATCGAGTTGGGAATAGATCGTACTTAGAAGGAAGTACGATTAGATTTTGTTGTACCGGTGGAGTTAATCAGTTGGACTTCCACCGAACGGACTAACGAGGTGTCGCCATTTACAGGGAAATGGGCGGTAAGCAGGAAAACGCCGCCTAAATCCGAGGCGGAATAGTAATTCAGAAAGCTGGCTTGGTTATCGGATTGAATTCCGCCGGGTTGAATCGGGTTTCCGGCGGCATCGAAAAATGTGAATATCAACGGGCCGACTGTCCGTGAGTTATCGTACCCCACCACTTGTACCTGGAGGTTAGATGGGTCCCTGGCCGCCTGGACGCTGGAGAGGCTGACCAAGGCGGGTGAGATAGTCAGGCTTTGACGGATGGAGTTAGTTCCGAGCGCCGCGGTGAAGACGAGCGTCCCGGCGGTGGTGCCGGTCTGGAAGAGGGCCGCCGCTTGCGACCCGAAGCGAGCCTGGGTGTCGCCTGGCTGAAAAGTGAAGGCCGCAACCCGACCACCGGCGGCGAAGGCAATGGCCGAATCGTTGCCCGTGCCGGCGGCGGGCTGCAGGTCCAAGGTGACGGTTCCGGCGCCGGAGACGGCAGCGGGGCCATCGAATTGGACGGTGATGCTGCCTTGCTGGGCGCTCTGGTTCCGCGGCAGGTCGATGGTGAGCGTGGGAGAGGGCAGGGGAGGCGCGGGAGAAATGGCGGTGAGTGGATAGGTGCGGTCCCCGAGGGTCAGGCCGGCGGTGAAGGTACCGGACGTCAGCGGGGCAAAGACGACGTCGAAGGCGGCTTGCTGCTGAGGGAGCAGCAGGGTGCCGCTGGGAGAAGCACCGCTTAGCGCGAAAGGGCCTGCCGGCAGGGTGATGGCCGGCACGAGTAACGGCACGACGGTTTGATTGGCGGCGGTAAAGTGGAGGGTGTTCTGCGAGCCGGCGGCCACGCTGCCGAAATCCACCGGAGTCGCGCTCAAGGAGATACGGCCGCCCGGCAAGATGACGGTGTAGGTCAAACTCGGGGCCACCGATGCCGTGAGCAGTGTGCTGAGGCCGGTGATTTCGAGATTGGCGCTGTAGGAGCCGACCGTGGTGGCGGCGAAGGTCACCGTGAAATCGACTGCCGCCGCGGGTGCAACGGAGGCCGGGGTTGCCGGACCGGTGAGGGTGAAGCCTGCGCCGGCGGCGTTCAAGACGGCCAGGACGGCGGGCGATGCGGTGGTGTTGCGCAGGCGGAAGTGCGTGGCGGCGGACTCTCCGGCATAGATGGGTCCAAAATCGTAGAGCGAGGTGACGGCCAATTCGACATTGCCGCTGACGCGGAAGAGTTCGAACTGGGCGTGAGCCGCGGGGGCGCAGGCGGCGGCCAGCAGGAAGAGGAGTTGCCAACGCCTCATGGCTTGCCCACCGTGATGGTGGCGGCCCCGATGCTCAAGACGGGAGCGGAGGCGGCGGGTTGCGGCGCGGCCTGAGGGGTGGAACGGCTCCCATTGACTGCGCCTACTGCCGCGCCGGTGGCCAGAAGCGCGACCAGCACCACCCACTTGGTGCGGCCTTTCGAGGCGGTGTGCGCGTCCGGAGCTTTGGGTGTGGACGGGGTGGAGGGCATGGTGCGCGTCCGGGCGGAAGATTCCCCAATGTACTGGGAGGAGAGCATGCCGGCGCGGGCCTGCTCGCGCGAGGCTACGATGCGAATCTGGAAGCGGCCGGCGGTGTGGTTCCACTGGACGGTCTGGAGGGTGACTCTGCCGTTGGCATCGGTCATGCCGACGTCGGTGCGCAAGCCGTTTAGCAGCGCGCCGCCGGGTCCGTCATCCGGGAGGTGGAAGCTGACCGCCGCGTGGTCGACAGGCTTGCCGGTCTCATCGGTGATTTCCACGGTGATGGGGCGGAGAGTGCGCGACCCGGGGGCGTGTACGACTCCCTCACCTTCGACGACTTTGATTTGCAGAATGGCGACCTGAGCCGGCGCCAGGACGGGCAGCAGGAAGAGGCATGCCGCCGCGGAACGGAGAACTCGCACCTGAGTAGTAGTGGGTCGGGCGGGCGAAAAATCTCAGGGAAATTGTTTTCACCGCGGGGGACGGAGGACACGGAGGGATAGAAATTCTTTTCACCGCGAAGGCGCGGAGGCGCGGAGGAAGACGCGGAGACAGACGACGAAAGGCGATCGTCTGTCCCACTGCGCAGTTCGGGCGTATGGACGATTCGGTTGTCAACCAAGCATGGCCGCCCGGCCACCCACGTAGATGAAAATTGGCGGCGACAGGAGTAGTCTTGTGCTGCGCCAGACGACGCGGTGGCCGGAGATCCTTATGGCGGGTCAACCCCGATTGTCAAAC
>DASZMZ010000289.1:0-8701 GCA_035551455.1 Candidatus Sulfopaludibacter sp. | reverse complement strand
CCGGCGGTGTCTTTGATCTGGCCGATGATGTCGAGGGTGGCCTTGTCGCGGTCGCCGCCTTTGACGAACGGGATCTGCGAGCCGGGGACAACCAGCGAAACAGGCACATAGTAACGGTTGCCGCCCAGGAAGAAGTAGAACGGCTGGAGGTAGACGGCGATATCGGTGTCGGGCAGATCGCTGGCCAGTTCTTCTTCGAGCTGACGCTCGCGCTCATCCTTCGTGGCGTGTTTGAAGTCGGCGGGGGCGTAATAGCCGGGCCGGTATTCGAGCTTGACGTCGCCCCGATCGACTTTGACGGAGAGGTGGCGGTAGGCGCCGTTGCGGCGCAGGTCAGTGGAGTGGAAGCCGAGGACGTAGTAGGCGGAGATGTCGCGGTCGATGCGATCGAAGGCCGGCGAGAAGTCGTTCGAGTCGAAGAAGGCCTTGCCTCCTGTATCGGAGGAGAGCATGCCCATGACTTCCTGGGTGTTGAAGTTGGAATCGAGATTGTTCTGGAGAGCCGCGCCGTTGAAGGAGTTGGCGCCGCGCAGGTTGCCGGTGGTGGCGTCGCCGAGCGGCGAGATCGCCTGCAGTCCGCGCGCATCCACGCTATAGATCGAAACGTTGGCCCGGACGGAGGCATTGACGGCGGAGTGGAGCGACGCCTGGTTCTCGATGCCGTCGCGCTGGATGCCGCCGGAGAAATAGAGGAGAGCCTTCTTCTCGTTGAGATAGGCGAGCGATTTTGAAATGTCCTCGATGGCGTAGAGCTCGCGGTCGGTATTCATGTCGTTGTATTCCGACTCGTCAGGCGTGAAGGCGCTGGCGTCTTCGACCTGATTGCTGTTGCTGGTGGCTCCGGACTGGAAGCCGGCGCCCTGGGTGCCGGAGTAGCTGTTGATGGCCTTGAGGAGCAGATCTTTGTTGGCGGTGAAGTCCTGATCGAGCGAAAGCGTGGTGTCGAGCGAGCAGAGGGCGATCAGATCCGCCGGCTTCATCTGCTTGCTGATGTAGGTGCGGGCCGCATCCTGGGCACGAATGATGTCGTCGGGCTGCATGGAGGTGAGATCGAAGAACATCACGATGAGGCGGTGGTTGCGCAGCTGCTCCTGCGTGGCCGTGCCGGTCTTTGCGCCGAAGACGCCGTTGGGCGCGCTGGCGTTGATGGTGGCTTCGCTGAGCGGCGCGGCCTGATCGACACTTTCAAAATCGAAGCTGACGATGTGCTGGGGCTTGCCGTTTTCGGTGACGGTGAAATCTTTTTCGGTGAGACCTTTAACAACGTCGCCGGTTTTCTTATCGCGGACGACGATGTTGGTGAGGACGAGATCGGAGTTGACTTTGAAAGTGATGGTGGAGCTTTGCTGGGGTGGCTGATCCTGCTGCTGAGGCTTCTCGGGCGCGGGACTCTGCGCTGAGGCGGCGCAGGCGAGGAGCAGAGCCAGCGCAATTGCCGATAATTGCAGCCATTGGAAGGGCTGCCACGAACCAGATCTTATCGGGCGCGTAGCGACCGATACCCCGCGCCCCCGGCTGTTACCGGACAGATGAGAGCGGTTCGTTGCGCGGGGGGTCCATTCGACTGCGCACCGGGAAGGTCCGTGATCGCAGGCGACATTCATTGCGCTTCGCTCAGGATGACTGTTCATAGCTAAAACCGGAACCGGCCCATGAAGGTGAACTGGCGCATGGCAGCGGTGGACGTAACCTGGCCATAGGTGGCGTCACCGAGGGTTGAGTCCACGCCCGAGTACTGCACCGTATTGAAGACGTTGTTGGCGGTCGCGCGGAGCTCAAGGTTTTTGCGATCGCCGAAGCGAACGCTCTTCGAAGCCGACATATCGACGGAGATGGTGCCGGGGCCGGAAATGCTGTAGCGGCTGGCGTTGCCGTAGACGCCGGTGGGCGTAGTGAATGCGTCCTTGTTGAACCAGTTGTCGAGCTTGCCTCCGCCGGCGCTCAGCGATACGCCAGGGACGCGGTCGGGCCGCAGCGACGCGGTGGTCCCGCGGGAAACATCGGCGACGGTGGCCAGGTAGTGCGGGGTAAGCGGATTGCCGGTCGCGATCTCATAGCTGCCGGAGAAGTTCGTGTTGGCCAGGACGTGGCCGAACCAATTCGCCGTGAGCAGGTGCTTGTCGGGTCCGAACGGGAGCTCGTAGACAAAATTGCCCTGAATGCGATGGCGGATGTCGTCGCTGGAGTTCGATTCCTCGGCCAGGATGTTTTGCCAGTTCTGCACGGTGCAGTTAGCGCCGCAGCTGGTGCCGCCGTTGCCGCCAAGAGAGCTGGCGTCGTCGATGGAGTGGGAATAGGTATAGGTCGCCTGCAGGGCGATGCCGCCGCTCATCCTCTTGCGCGCGCTGAAGGTGAACGCGTTGTAGTTCGAGAAAGCGACGGACTGTTCATAGTTGTAGAGGACGTCAGGCGCGAGGACCGAGCCGTCAGGCTGAGGATAGCGGCCAGGCGCAGAGATGACGTCGAGGCGCGTGCCCTTCGATCCGTTGTAGCCGAAGTTGAGCACGACGTTCCACGGAACCGTGCGCTGCACGTTGAGATACCACACCTGCACGTAAGGCAGCCGGTAATTTTTGTTGACCGCGTAGTTGCCCGCGGTCTGCGGAGCCGGAAATCCATTGGAGAGGCAGAACGCGGTGCAGTTGACAACGGTGGCCAGGCTGGCCGGCGTCGGCGTGACCAGGTCGTTCGTCTGCACATCGGCGAACGGCGGCTCGAAAGCAAAGTTCTGTACAAATTTCACGTACTGGCCGACGGTGTAGTTGATGGCATAGCCGCCGCGGATGGTCGTGTCGGTGAAAGGGTGGGCGGCGAAGCCGAGGCGCGGGGAGAAATTGTTCTTCTCCGGATCGATGAGGTCGCGCGGATATTTGCCCGTGTAGGGACCGACGCCGTTGGGCGTGACGGTCGTCGCGCTGAGGAAGTCGCCGCTGACATCGAGCGTCGCAAGGCGGTCGTGCTCCTCCGAATAGGGCGAATCGTAGTCGTAGCGAAGTCCGATGAGGAAGGTGAGGTTCTTCATGGCGCGCCAGTCGTCCTGCGCGTAGCCGTCAATTTCATTTTGGCGGAGATGCGACTCCTGGTAGGCGGCCTGGAGAGTGGTTTCCTGCGGCAGCCCGAGGAGCAGGTCGGCGAGCGAGGAGCCGGAACGCGCGAGCCCGCTGACGCCGGTGTTTCCGGTGCCGCTGGTTCCGCTCGATCCCGGCTGTTGGGTAAAGAGGCCGGTGAAGACGTAGGTGCCGGTCGAGTCGGTATTGCCGATCATGTCGTAGTAGACCCGGCGGAAGTCGCCGCCGAAGCGCACGTTGTGCTTGCCGTGCACCCACGCGAGTGTGTCGGCCAGGCCGGCGGTCTCCTGCCGGATGAAGCTCGGCTGATGTTCGTTGAGTCCGCTGAACTGATTCAGCGTGATGTTGGGCAGGCCCCAGAGCTGCGGCGACTGCGGCAGGCCGGTGAGGCCGAGCTGGGATGCGATGTTGTTGACGTTCGAGAAGTAGTTGGTGGACTGGCTGTTTGAGTTATTCCACGACGCGGTGAGGTTATTCGTCACGCGGCCTTTGCCGATGGAGTAGCCGGCCTGCAACGAATATTGATGCGACTGGCTCTTGCCGCCCAGCTCGGGAAAGAGATTGAGGTTGTCGGACGCCGAGTGGCTGTAGTTGAAATTGACGTTCATGCTCTGCGTGAGCGTCGGATTGCCCTGGCCGAGAAACTGACGCGCCATGCGCATGAGCCCGTTCGTGCCCGATGCGGAGCTGCCGAAGCTGTGCATCAAGCGGAGGCCGAGCTGCGTGGTGTGGGTGCCGGCCGATGCGAGCCGCTGATAGTTCTGCGTCTGACCGGCCAGATTGGGCAGCGGCACATAGCTGAGCAGTTGCGTGGCCTGCGCCTGAATCTGGCCCGACGGAATGCACTGCGAGTTGGGATTGCCGGCGTCGCTGCCGCTGGTGCAGGGGCCATAGGGCAGCCCGGTATGCGGATCGTAGAGCGTGATCCCCGTGCCCGTCTGCGTGGTGAGGCCGGTGAAGTCGCCGCTGCGCTCGGCCAGCGTGGGCACGGTTCCGTATTCGTCAAAAGGATTGACGGAGTGTGTGCCGGAAAGCGTGAGGAACAGCATGTCGTTGCGGTCGTTGGTCAGCAGCTTCGGGATATACGGCGGCGTCATGATCGTCGCGCCGAAGCGGTTCGAGTAATAAGACGGCTCCTGGAAGGACTGGCCGCGCAGAGCAAAATCCTCGGCGTTGAGCGCGCCGTTGCCGCCGTTCCAGAAGATGGCGCCGTGGGGTTGATTGGGATTGAAGTTGCGGAAGTTGCCGCGGCCGCCGAAGCCTCCGCCACCACCGCCCCGCATGCCACCGCCTCCACCTCCTCCACGCATGCCACCACCTCCGCCGCCCAATCCGCCTCCTAATCCGCCTCCACCGGAGCCCCCGCCGTTGAGGGACTGGTTCAACTCTGCATTCTCGCGGAGCTGGCTGAAGTCGATGCCGGCGAGCGGATTCGTGAAGCCGGTTTGGCCGGTGACGGCGACCGATTCGCCGGAATTCAAGTCGGAGTTGCCGGCCAGCGAGGGCAGCGACGCCCCCGCATCGGCTCCGCCGCCGCCCGCCTGGATGAGATCGGAGGCCGCGCCGAGGAGGTTGAGATTCTGTGCGGCGCCCGACCCAAGGTACTGCCGTGCGGCGCTGGCGATGGCCTGCTGCTGCTCCTGCTGCTGAGCACGCGAGGCCAGCATGATGGACAAGTCGACAGGGAGATCATGCGTCGCGGCGTTCAGCAGCGCTTCTTTGGTGACCGTCGCAAAGGCTGGGAAATCGGTGCGGACAACGTAGCGCCCGTTTTGCGGAATCGCCAGGGTGTAGCTGCCGGTGATGTCGGTGGTGGTCGAATATTTCTTGCCTGTGAGCGAATTGCTGGCCGTGACGGTGACGCCGGGGAGCGGAATGGTGCCGTCCTTAACGGTGCCGTGGATGGTGCCGCCGGTCTGGGCCGGCACGGGAGTGGCCTGTGGCGCCGGCTGAGGATTCGCCGGAGCTGCCGGCGGGGTAGACTGGGGCGCGGCCTGCGCGAAGGCGAGCGTCCCCGCCAGGAGTGGGGAGACAAATAGAGCGCGAAGTCGTGCGGGGATGGTCATGCGATTCAGTTCTGCGGAACGTTCGGTGTGGCCGATGGCGGTGCGCCCTGCGGCGGTTGGCCTTCACCGGCTGGTCCGCCCTGACGGTAGCGACGCTCGCCAGGCTGGCGCGGTTCGGAAACATCGAGCGTGGTCGCCAGGAAATTGCTGCCCTGCACGGCGCCTTCGGCACGCACGAGGTCGCCAACTTTGATCTCGGGGAAAGTGATGTCCTGCTGCTGACCGCGCTCGCGTTTGTGGAAGACGGTGTTCTCGTCGACGGCGACGGCCTGCGTGACTTTGTCGGGGCGCTCGACGGTGAGGGTGAGATCCTTGATCGCAGTGACGCGGCCGGCGGTCCAGGTTTTGCCGAAGCTGGCGCGCATTTTCTCCATTTGCGCAACCTGCTCGGGGTTGAGAACGACGACGAACATGGCGCCAACGGTTTTCGCCTGATCGTCCACATTGCCCGCGGCCATAACGGTGTCACCGACTTTAATGTCGGAGAATTTCGCCAGCTCACGGTCCTTGCGAACGCGGGTGTTGGGCCCGGTTTCGACGGTGTAGACCTGGCCCTGCTCATTTTTAATCGTGAGCTTGCTGCCGGCGATGGCGGTCACGGTGCCTGCCGTGGGCGCTCCGCTGCCAAACATGCCCATGCCGCCGCCCATGCCGCGGCCGCGGCCCTGACCCTGGCCGCCCTGGGGCGGCTCATCCTGCGCGAAAACGCCCGGCGCGGAGAAAATGGATAGCGCGCAGATCGCGGTCAGCGCAACGCACAGCGCAAGTCGGGCAACGCGGGAATAGAGCAGTCGCATTCTCATTCACCTCAGGTTCGGCCAAAACCGTCCTGATTATGCCCGAATAGACGTGGAACCAGTCGGAAAGACGCGGGCCGGCGGCGGCGATTGAGGCGGAAGGTTGATGGAATTCTCCTGAATTGCAACAAATAGAGAAAGGGGAGGACACGATGCTGGCGAGTTTTGCGGTGGTTCCGCTGGGAGTGACCGGCGGCGTGAAGGATCTGGTGGCAGAGGCGCTGAGGATTGTGGACGCTTCGGGGCTGGATTACGAACTGGGAGCAATGGGCACAACAATGGAGGGCGAGCCGGATCGGGTGATGGAGACGATTCTCGCCTGTCATCGGCGGCTGCTGGAGCTGGCGCCGCGGGTGCTAACGAGCATCACGCTGGACGAGCGACGTGGGGCAAGCGGGCGTCTCGAAGGTAAGGTGCGGGACGTGGAAGAAATTCTGGGAAAGCAACTGCGGAGGACGCCGAAACGCGCCGAAAAGTGAACCTTTGGTGAAACCTGGCGCATCCCACTTTGGTCCGCGCCGGGGACGGTGGTACCCTGACCCTCCCCCGTTGTCCAGCACCTGAACACTCCGCAAGGATGGGCCGATGAGCGTTCTCACTCATGCAGTTCTCGCCGAAGAATTTTGTCGCGTGCGGAGCCGGAGCCTCGCGCTCTGCGCGCCGCTGACCGCGGAAGACATGATGGTGCAGTCATGCGCGGACGCGAGTCCCGCGAAGTGGCACCTGGCCCATACCACCTGGTTCTTTGAGACGTTTGTGTTGCGCGAATTTGTGCCCGGCTATCGGCCGTTCCATCCCGATTTCGTCTGGCTGTTCAACTCCTATTACAACGCGGTGTCGGCGCAGCCGGAGAAGAAGCTGCGCGCGTCGTTTGCGCGGCCGACCGCCGAGGAGATCCTGGCGTACCGGCACCATGTGGATGCGGCGATGGAGGATTTCGCGAACGGCGATGTTCCGGATGCGGCGCGGGAGCGGATCGTGCTGGGGCTGAACCATGAGCAGCAGCACCAGGAATTACTGATCACCGACGCCAAGAATGCTTTCTGGTCGAATCCGCTGCACCCGGTTTACGCGCCCGGTGAACTTGCGGCCGGTGAGGAGAAAAGCCCGGCGATGGAGTGGGTAGACTTTCCCGGTGGCTTGGTAGAGATCGGCTATGCGCCGCCGGCGGCCAGGAAAACCGGCCTGGAATTTTGCTTCGACAACGAGACGCCGCGGCACAAGGTTTATCTGGAACCCTATCGCCTGGCGTCCCGGCCGGTGACCTGCGGGGAGTATCTGGAGTTCATGAAGGCCTCCGGCTATGCGCGCCCGGAGCTGTGGCTATCGGAGGGCTGGACCGCGGTGCAGAACGAGAAGTGGGAAGCGCCGCTCTACTGGCGGCGAAATACCGAGTCCGGGCCCGAAAAGAGGGCGTGGGAGGTGTTCACACTGCGGGGGCTGGTTCCGCTGGAGGATTTGCTGGCCACGCCGGTATGCCACATCAGCTATTTCGAAGCGGATGCCTACGCGCGGTGGGCGGGCAAACGCCTGCCGACCGAAGCGGAGTGGGAGGTAGCGGCGTCAGGCGCAATGCCAGGCGAGACTCCGCAATCGGGCAATCTGCTGGAAGAAGAGAATTATCATCCACGGGCGGCGGCCAGTGCATCTCAAATGGGGCGCAGGCCGACGGCGCACGTCGGTCTCACGCAACTCTATGGCGATGTGTGGGAATGGACCGCGAGCGCGTATCTTGGCTACCCGGGTTATCGACCGCTCCCCGGCGCGCTGGGCGAATACAACGGCAAATTTATGTGTAACCAGATGGTGCTCCGCGGCGGATCGGTGGCCACACCCGCATCGCATATTCGCAGCACGTACCGCAACTTCTTCCCGCCCGCGACCCGCTGGCAGTTTTCCGGCGTTCGTCTGGCCGAACACTGATTGAATTCTTACCCCGGGAGGGTCGCGCTTCCATGCACGTTCTGTCATCGATTCCCTGTCTACCGGAGGCAGCAACCACTCCGGTTGGCGCGGAGGTATACCGCGGTCTGACCGCATTTCCGAAGCGGCTGTCGCCCTGGCTGTTCTACGACGAGCGCGGATCGGCGCTGTTTGAAGCGATCACCGCGCTCCCCGAGTACTACCTCACGCGAACCGAGCGCGCGATTTTTGCCGAGCACGCCGATGCGATCCTGGAAGCGGCTTCCGCGTCGAAACTGGAAATTCTGGAGCTTGGCGCCGGCACCGCGGCGAAGACCGGCGTGCTGCTGGATGCCGCGGTGCGGAGGCAGAACCGGGTCGCCTATTACCCCATCGACATTTCGGCGTCGGCTCTGCACGAAGCGAAGAACCGCATTGCCGCCGAGATGCCCCAGGTGAGCGTGCAGCCGATCCTCTGCGATTACACGCGCGAGTTGGAGGACCTGCCAGCGACGGCGGGATGCCGGCGGCTGGTGCTGTATATCGGGTCGAGCATCGGAAACTTTGACCCTCCGCAGGCGACGACGCTGCTGCGCCACCTGCGGCGGAAGCTGGCCGCGGGCGATCTGCTGCTGCTGGGCGTGGACCATGTGAAGGACCGCAGCACGCTTCTGCGCGCCTATAGCGATGCCCAGGGCGTGACGGCGGAGTTCAATCGCAACATGCTTGAACGGATTAAGCGCGAACTGGGCGGAAACCTGCGGCCCGGGCTGTTTCGGCATCGGGCCGTCTGGAACGAGCAGGTGGCGCGCATCGAAATGCATCTCGAAAGCCTGGTCGCCCAGGAAGTTGCGATTCCGGCGCTGGA